>JAJBBD010000297.1 GCA_020532355.1 Candidatus Cloacimonadota bacterium
ACTAGGTTTGAAAGAGTGTCTGTTAAGAGACCGTTGCACATCCAAATATAGCAGATTTATCTGCCCGAGACACCGGTTTGCTAGGTTTTTTCTGATCGCGCTAAGCCCACCAACCAACCTTCTAGTTTGGCGCTCCACCCCCATGCCCCGATTATTCTGCGGTCTTTTTAAGCTATAATTAGCAGGGTTTTATCGAAACATTATCCTGTTGCCACAGCATTATCTCGGGAGAAACCTTCCCTAATTATTGCTTAAAGCAATGATCATATTACATGTGTAAGAATCACTTGGGGCAAGAGCTCATAATTCAAGTGATGGAACCAAAACTGGTCATGATCTTTTAACGCTGAAGCGACCCAATAGCTGTTCGTAGCTTTCCCTTATCTTTGAAGCAAAGCCTGGTTCTTTATAACTATTGATCGCTTTTAAAGCTTGTTGATATCCGTATTCATAAAACTCATCTGCCTTCTTCAAATCCATAAATCCATATTCCGGATTGTATGCATCTACAACCATATCGGGCTCATTACGCAATATAGCTTGAATAGCCATAAAACCCTGATTTTGCATGAGAGATTTCATAAAAACATCGTAACGCACAAGCTTGTTTTTAGGATGCGCATCGTTAGGCTGGTAATACTCGGCATCTTTTGCTACATGCGGTAATACATTTACGGCAATAGTAATCTCTCCAGGAATTTTATCGGCAAAGGCAAGCGGTAAGGGATGAGATACGCCCCCATCCACAAAGAGATAATCGCCCAATTCGTGAGGAGCAAAGATGAACGGCAACGAACTTGATGCCCTCATCGCATCTGCAATTAAACCTTTGTCTATAAGAATGGTAACTTGTCTGCCTAGATCGTAAGCAACTGCAATAAATGGGATATTTGTATCCTCAATGTTGCGAGATTGAGTCCATTCTTCAAACTGCTTCAAAATAGCCTTGCCGTCAAAGATCCCGCTACGGGAAAAATCTAAGCTGAGTGGATTGAACAATTCGATAGTGGAAACATCTTTGGCAAATGCTAAGATCTCTTCCGCTTCAAATCCACAAGCCAAACAAGCTCCGATAATGGCACCCATAGAGGTGCCAATCACTCCAGAAATTTCGTAGTGCTTTTCTAAAGCTTTAATTACTCCAATATGGGCTAATCCATAGGCAGAACCCCCACCTAAGATCAATCGCGCTTTTTTCATGTTTTTCTCCTTTTGTGGATTCTTTTATACACCCGATAGTTATTTAGTACAACCAAAAGAAATATCAGACTGCTTACTATCAAAACGATGTTTATCGTGAAGACATTCTGGGTGGAATAATATATCATCGCCGGAATAAGCACAGCCAACAATCCGCATTTGAATACAATAATACCGCGGGGAATGCCGAGTTTCTTAAATATCCAACGGGCTACTGGATTACGCTCGCGATAAAAGTAATGTGGTCGAGTAACCAGATAGGTTGAATGAGCATCGAACACGTTGAGCAATATAAAGGTGTGGATAAGCACCCAGAAGAGCTTTATCGAGTGAATCTTAACTATTAGTATCTCCATCATTATTCCCTAAATACAAATTATGCATTGCACAATAATCTGGCAAGAAGAATAGTCCTGTATAATCCAGATACGAAAATATTCTTTACAAGATTTGAGTTGTTCATTTTAATGACACATAAGAGGTGTAAAATCGGCTTGACACGTTGAGGATAGTTTTAGTAAGATTAGAAAGTTCTGCCGAAACTGGCACCTATCATACTGATTATAAATAAAATGAATAAAGGATAAAGCATGGACAAAAAGTGGCTTATTCCACCGGGTCTGAATGCTGAAGAAGAAGAGGCAATACAAAGTTTGTGTGCAGAACTAAAAGCACCCGAACTAATTGCGAAGCTACTCTATCGAAAAGGATTGCGTGAAATTAAAGATATCGAAGAGTTCTTCAATCCAAATCTTGAGCACCTTGCAGATCCCTTTCTCTTCGAAGATATGGAGATTGCCGTAAACCGCATCCTAAAAGCTGTGGAAAATAATGAACTAATTACTATCTATGGAGATTATGATGTAGATGGCACTACTGCTACATCACTGCTGTATTTGGGACTCAAACGCATCGGGGCAAATATAGATTTCTACATCCCTCACCGGATGATAGATGGATATGGGCTTTCTTTGGGAAGCTTGGATCAACTTGCCGAAAATGGCAGCAAGCTTATTGTAAGCGTAGATTGTGGAGTAAATGCCATAGAAGAAATAAGGGCTATTACTCAAATGGGTATGGAGATAATCATAACCGATCACCATAATCCAAAAGCGGAATTACCCCCCGCTTTGGCGATCATTAATCCCAAGATCCCCGGCTGTAAATACCCCTTCCCGCACCTAGCCGGCGTGGGAGTCGCCTATAAATTGTTAATAGCAATATACCATAAGATGGGCATCGATAGCACAGAAAACATCTTGAAATATATGGATTTAGTTGCTGTTGGTACTATCGCCGATATCGTGCCTTTAATAGGAGAAAACAGGATATTTGCCCATATTGGCTTACAACATCTAATAGAAATGAAAAACTTGGGGCTTAATGCGCTCATCCAACTCTGCGGCTTGAATCAGCGCACTCTGGATACTACGGATATAGTATTTGGCATAGCTCCGCGCATCAATGCTGCAGGAAGAATGGGAAGCGCAGCCCTGGCTGTAGAATTGCTTATATCTACGGACGAAAACCAAAGTTTTGAGCTAGCCGAGATGATAGAACGCGATAACTCCTTACGTCAACAAGAAGATCAGAAAACCTTCCATGAGGCGTGTGATATCATCGAAAAGAAGTACAAAAACATTGCCAATACTCCTTGCATGATAGTATCTTCAGACGACTGGCATCAAGGCGTTATCGGAATTGTAGCCTCAAAACTGGTAGAAAAATACTACCGCCCCGTAATTATGATCTCCTTCAAAGATGGGTTTGGCAGTGGCTCGGGAAGATCTGTGGCAGATTTTGACCTATTCTCTGCCCTTCAGTATACTGAACATAATCTGCATAGTTTTGGGGGTCACAAATATGCGGTTGGGCTAACAATCTACCAGGAATATCTGGATCGGTTTGAAAATGAACTCTCACGATATGTTGCAGATCACCTGAAACTGGAACAGATTCAACCTCCTCTTTCTATAGATCACGAGATTGAACTCTACGATGTGAACGATAACCTTCTGGATAGTATTGAACGTTTTGCTCCATTTGGACCCGAGAACTTGCGCCCAACCTTCATGACGCGTGAAGTTACTGTAGCAAACTACCCCTATAATGTTGGCAGAAACCATCTAAAACTCAAAGTGGTAAAAGACGGAATCTCACTGGAACTGATTGGCTATAATATGGGTGACTATCTTAATCTACTAAAGAAAAATAGCATCGTCAATATTGCCTATACACTGGAGTATAACAGGTTTGGCAACAAATCTTCAATTCAAGGTAAACTTAAAGATATGCAAATATTAGGAGCGTGAGTTATGAGAAAACTATCTTTTCTTCTGCTGCTCATTCTTCTGGGCTGTTCTGCATCCAAGAAAACACCGCCCATGGAGATAAGCACATTTACTCTGTTTGATACAATCAGCTTTTCGGAAACCATAGAAAAGGCACATTATCACCCATCCTCAAAAACTCTTTATTCCATGCAAACCGGAAGCCAGCAGATAGTTTTATGGCGCAACGGCAAACAACTCAATACTATTGGTGGAATTGGAACTCAGCCTACCAACTTTAGCAGTCTTGCCGATTTTACTATGGCTCCCGATGGCAGTTTATATGTGCTAGACTCTGTTGCCAAAGAGATCAAAAAGTTCAGTTCGGATGGAAAACTTCTGGGAACCATGGAACTACAATATGTACAGCAGCCCAATAAATTGGCTTTAGGTAATCAACAGAACATATTCGTATACGATTCTGCCGGTTCCGAGATAGTTGCTTACGATCTTTTAGATGGGAATGAGCTATATCGTTTTGGCAAATTTGAGCTTGCAAAAGTTGATATCTTATTTGCCAATAAAGATTATGTTGTTGCTTTCGATAAGACAAGCGCAGAAAGCAGTCTCTTCTCTAACTTGGGACAATTTATTTCCAAAGATGGAGGACAGCTCGTTTACGATATGTATAATAATGCCATAAGCTTAAAAACTGAGGCCTTGATTAGCAAAATGAGTGCTGCGTGGCTGCCGATGACTTCCGGAATCGGCTTAATGACTATCAATCAAGATACAATTGCCATTGTTGTTGGCAACCAGGTACGCTTACTTAAGATCGACTATGATCAGGTTTTTTAAGACCTATTATTTGTTAATATTCTCGGCTTTGATGCTGAGCTTGTCGCGCTTACCCCTGTATTTGGGATGGTTGGCATTCTTTGCCTTTATTCCGCTCTTGTTTTATTTCAAGAAAGGAAAACACAGCATCCTCCAGAATATAATAAGCGCACTAATCTTTTGCCTGATACAAATCCTGATAGTCTTTTACTGGATTGGTTCTGTAACCATGGGTGGCTTGTTAGGCATCTGGTTATTATACTCTCTTTACTATTGGATAGCATTTATAATAGTAGAGCGAGTGTGGTTAACCTTTCCCAAGCTTAAATACAGCATTTTTGTGGCCGTGTTTATCAGTTTTGAGTTCTTGCAAAACTTTGGCGAGATGCGCTTTCCTTGGTGGAATATTGGTTACTCTCTGGCAGATTATTTAGGGCTGTTACAAGCTTTAGAGCTGGGTGGTTTAAGCTTGCTTGCCTTTTTGTTGCTAAGCTTTAACTACCTGTTTTATCTTATCTTATTGCGCAATCGCTGGCCTTGGTTCATAATTGGGTTGGGCTTTTTATTTTGGTATTCATTGGGGCAGTTCCGGTTACTTACTCTCCCCACCATCTTGCAAAACCAGCAGATAGGGATAATGCAACCCTCAATAGTGCAAGATGATAAATGGGATGTCCAAAAATACCAGGAGATAATGAGTGTATATGATGACCTTTGCACTAAGGCATCTTTATCTGGCTTTCACCTGCTGATCTTTCCCGAAGCCGCCATTCCTGATTATCTCTTATTGGAACAAAGCATCCGTCAAGACTTCCAGGATTTGTTGGAAAAACACCAATTGGCTATCTTTACCGGATTTCCCCACATCGAAGAAGCCCCAAAAGGATATCCCGGAATCTATTATTATTATAACGCTGCGGCTCTATTCAAACCCAACATGCCTTCTACAACAAACTATTACAAGAATATCCTAGTGCCAGTTGGCGAAAGGATGCTATTCTTAGATCAATTCCCATTTTTATGGAACCTGCAATTTGGGCAAGCAAACTGGGAATTTGGCACCAAGATTCCTCGATACCAGTGCGCTGGAAAGGAATTCTCACCTTCTATATGTTACGAGCTTGCTTTCCCTCATTTTATGCAAAGAGCAAACTACAATACCGATCTAGGCACATTAAGAAAGGCAGATTTTCACGTGAACATTACCAATGATGCCTGGTTCGGTACTTCATACGGACCCTGGTTACACGCTACTATGACGAAGTTTCGTGCTATTGAATCTCGCATCCAGATATATCGTAGCGCCAACACGGGTATCTCTATGATTGTAAATCCTAAAGGAGAGATTATTCGTGATGCAGGCCTTTTTGAAAGAGTAAACATCACTGCCCCCCTATATACCAGCAACGTTATAACACTTTATCATAGAATCTATCACTACCCCTGGATATTTGTCTGCTTTACTGTAGTTTTCACCCTTCTAAGCATTTTTATTCCGAGGAGAGCAAAATGACAAAATACTATTACAGCATTGGCGAAGTTAGTAACCTTTTGGATGTAAAACCTCATGTATTACGCTATTGGGAAAGTGAAATCCCTGCTATTCGCCCCAAGAAAAGCGGACATAAAAGGCGCTATAACATACAGCAGATCGAAACCTTGAAAAAGATTAAGGATATGTTGTACAATCAACGTTATACTATCGAGGGTGCCAGACAAAAAATAAAACAGGATAAGGAACTGCTTCAGGAAGTCCGCAAAGAAGCCGTGGCAAAGCAAAAGCTTAAAGTTAGTGCTGCCCTTCCCGCAATTGCAAAAGAATTACTGGATTTGAAGAACCAGCTAATTAGCCTAAAGCACAAGTGTAAAAAAATCACAGGAAAATAAACATGGAATTTCAAAAGATAATACTAAGCCTTCAACAATATTGGGCAGATAAGGGCTGCAATCTTATTCAACCCTACGATATGGAAATGGGGGCTGGCACCTTTCATCCGGCAACTTTCTTTGGTGCATTAGGTTCTCAACCTTGCGCAATTGCCTATCCTCAGCCGTGCCGCCGACCCAAAGATGGCAGATATGGAGAGAACCCCAACCGCTTTCAACACTACTATCAGTTTCAAGTAATTATCAAGCCTTGTCCCGACGAGATTCAAAACCTGTATCTTAAAAGCTTGCAAGCTATTGGAATCGAGATTGAAAAACACGATATTCGTTTTGTTGAAGACGATTGGGAATCTCCTACTTTAGGTGCGTGGGGCTTAGGCTGGGAAGTGTGGTTGGATGGCATGGAAATCTCTCAATTTACATATTTTCAACAGGTTGGTAGTATTGATGTTTTCCCCATCTCCGTAGAGCTTACTTACGGATTGGAGCGTCTTGCCATGTATATTCAGGATGTTCCAGATTATCGCCGCTTAGCTTATAGTAGCACAACAAAGTATGCCGATTTATTCTTTAATAAAGAGGTAGAGTACTCTGCCTACAACTTTGAGTATGCCGATACAGCGCTCCTATTTGAGTTATTTTCAAAGTATGAAACCGAGTGTAAACTGCTTATCTCAAGCAAGCTGGTTTATCCCGCTTACGATATGCTGCTAAAGAGTTCACACACCTTTAATCTTCTTGATGCCAGGGGAGTTATAAGCGTTACAGAGCGCGCTGCCTACATAGGAAGAATTCGAAACCTGGCAAAGAGTTGCGCTAACACCTACCTCGATAAATACGGTAAGGAGAAATCATGAATAACCCATATTCCGGGATCTTAAATTCCCTCAGTAATGTTTCGGATCGCCTTATTCAAGTAACTGCATATAAAGACCTTCTAAGTAATTACAATGCAGTGATTATTCTGGATGAAGACCCAGATGGATGGCTAGAAAAGCTTTCACCGTTGGCAAAGTATATTCACAAACACAAGCTGAATCTCCCCCTTATCATAAATAGGCGTTTTATTAAGTACTCTTTAGATTCGTATCCACTGGAATTCATCAATATCATTAGCTGTCAGAGAGAGAATATTTTGGTAAAGGAAGACCTTTTAGCAAATCTACAGATCAAGCCTGCAGATGTGCGCTTGCAGATGGAGCGTGAATTTAAAAGCAAATGGTTACTTACCCGCCAGGTCATATTGGAGGGCAAGATGAACAGCCGTAACTTGCGCCATACCTTACAGCTTTCTATAACGGCTCTAATCCCTTGTGTAAAAGGCTTTTTCTTCCTTAGCAAACAACCCTATCCTCAAAGCTCCGATGAGCTTTTTGCTCAGGCAGCCCTAATCTGTAAAATTGATCTTAATGCATTTGCTATTTGGATGAAGAAAACTGAGATTGAGCTGGCAGATATTGAACGCTATCTCTCAATCCTCAACAAACTTATGGAATTAATGGAGACGTATCCGGTAGAATAGATGGTACAAAGTAAGTTCAATTTTGGCAATATCGATTTCCCAGTTTTAGCGCTAGCAATACACAACGGACATCATCTTCCGCAAGTTTTATTGCGCTATACGGCAATTTCTGATGACGACCGTTTCCGAGAGGAAGATCCTTATACTGGACAATTAGCTGAACATTTCCCCAATCATATAATTGTGAATACCAGCCGCTTTGCCATAGATCTCAATCGTAAAAGAGATAAATGTGTATATCTTAAACCGGAAGACGCATGGGGGCTGAACGTTAGAATTGGAGAACTGCCCGAAGCTCTATATAATGACCTTTTGAATAGCTACGAAGATTGGTATAACACCCTTGTTTACCAGATCGAACGCATGCTGAAATTTCATCCCTATATCATAGTTTTAGATCTCCACAGCTATAACCACCGTAGAAACGGTCCCGATGCTCAACCCGATCCACAAACCGACAACCCGGATATCATACTGGGTCGCAGCAATATGAACAAAGAATTTTACCCCATTGTGGAAAATCTGAGATCGAAATTAGATGGGAAACCCATTTGGAATATGAAGCTGGATGTCCGTTGTGACGTTAAGTTTCCTGGAGGACAATTACCTCGTTTTCTGCACGAGAAGTACCCTTCTCAATTACTCTGCCTTGCCATCGAATTCAAAAAAATCTTTATGAACGAATGGAGCGGAAAGCTTAACCCTGTATCACTTTACGATATCCGCAACCTTTTTATGGATGAAGCAGAAAGCTGGATAGAAAACACCATTAAAGATTTTCCCTTTAAAACTGTGACATAAAGCCCGCATCAAAATTTTTACCATATTGTTGTTTGTGCCTAGCCTATTACTTTAAGCACAGATTAAGCAAGGTTTATGCAGAGATCCTCCCGATGTTAAACATGATCTTAGCTTGAACTTACTCTAATTATTGCCAATAACTATGGGACGTTATTAGGGAAAGCCATTTCAAATATTATCAAACCAGAGTAGAACCATAAAGCTATATGCAGATTTTCTTGAACTAACTCTCTTCCAACAAGTTCGCACTCAGATAAGTAATAGATAAATTTCCTATTGACAAAAGATGCTGCAATTTAGATACTTGGAATTGTTACTTAACTATATGGAGGTAAAGATGATAACATTAAGACAAGTTTGGCATTGTCCAATTTGTGGAAATACAGTAGAAGCTGTATATGGTGGTAAAGGAGAATTGGTTTGCTGCGGTGAACCGATGGAACTTTTAGAAGAAAATACCGTAGATGCGGCAAAAGAAAAACACGTTCCTGTCGTGACAGATTTGGGAAATTCCATCAAAGTGGAGATAGGTTCTGTACCCCATCCGATGGAGGAAAAACATTACATAGCCTTTGTAGAAGTGCTCACCAAGAAAAAAGTGTGCAGACACGAGTTTAAACCGGGAGAGGCACCTGTAGCCGAGTTCCCCGTTAAACATTCCGATGTGGAATCGGTACGGGAGTATTGCAATATCCACGGGATGTGGAAAGCGTAAGAATAAATTCTGGAGGTAAATAAATGTCCTTTAACGAAAGCAGAACTGCAGAAAACCTGATGAAATCTTTTGCGGGAGAGTGCCAAGCAAAAATGCGTTATGAATACTCCGCAAAAACCGCTAAGAAAGAAGGATTCGAACAGATATCCAATATCTTTATCGAAACGGCGATGAACGAAAAAGAACACGCCAAAGTATTCTTCCGTCACCTCTTAAAAAACGGAATAGAAGGGCAGATGGTTAATATCACCGCTTCCTATCCCGTAGGCTGGAGTGAAACAGAGAATGCCACTATCAAGAATCTTGAATACGCAGCCAATGGCGAAAATGAGGAATGGACAGAACTGTATCCTATCTTTGCCGATATTGCCGATGAAGAAGGCTACAAAGAAATAGCTCTTTCTTGGCGTATGGTTGCCAAAGTTGAGAAAGAACATGAAAAGCGGTTCCGTAAGCTATATGAGAACGTTAAGAACTTGAAAGTGTTTAAAAAAGCTGAAAAAGTTTTTTGGAAATGCTTAAATTGCGGTTATATTCATGAAGGGGACGTAGCTCCCAATGTATGCCCTGTATGCAATCATCCACAGGGCTATTTTGAAGTACATATTGAGACCTACTAAGTAATCCTGGAGGATCCTTATGCAGAAGTATCAGTGCATTGCATGCGGTTGGATTTATGATCCTGCCGAAAACGACAACGTACCCTTCGAACAACTTCCTGAAGATTTTGTTTGCCCGGAATGCGGTGTTGGAAAAGACATGTTCGAACCTATTGACTAACAAGTACGATAACGCCGGGGAGATCAACCTTCCCGGCATTTGTTTGTTCAAATGTTTAACTATTACTGAGGTTTTATGACTGTATCTGAATTTAATGAAATCTTAGATTTTGCTGTAGCTCGAGAACAAGAAGCAGTATCTTTCTACCGCGCTCTTCAGGGAGAGAGTAAATTTGCCCAACAAAAAGCGATGTTACAAGAGCTTGAACAGATGGAAATGGGCCATATTGTAGTAATTGAAAGCATCCGGCAAAAAGGTGTGCAGCCCCAATTCATCGAGAAAGTTCCCAATCTTAAGATCAGCGAATATCTGGTAAAAGAACTTGATGAAAAAGACTTGAGCTATCAAAGCATTCTTATTAAAGCCATGAAACGAGAAGAGAACTCTTTCAAACTCTATACAGAAATGAGTCTTAAATTTCCCGATGAAGAATTATCTACGCTCTTTCGACGATTAGCATCGGACGAAGCTAAGCATAAGTTACATTTCGAAAAACTATACGACGATTTTATCAGCAAGGGAAATTGAAACTCGCCATCGACAGTTCCCAACGAGCAGGATCAATAGCCCTTTGCAATGAAGATGGCTTGCTTTATAGCGCATATTTCAACATTAGCGTAACCCATAGCGAAACCCTTATGCCGGTAATGGATTACGCCATGAAACTGTGTGGATACAATCCCCAAGATATCGATGAGATTTTCGTATGCCTGGGTCCGGGATCTTTTACTGGACTAAGGATTGGGATCGCCACTGCCAAGGGAATTGCCTATGCGCGAGGAACACGTGTTTTAGGATATAGTTCTTTACAGATGGCGGCACTTCCCTGTTTGGTGAGCGGCAAAAAGATTCTTAGTGTTATAGATGCCAAAATGAAAGAATTATATGTTGCGGGGTTTACCCAAACCCTACAGCCTATCATAGCACCGCAGGTTGTGTCTTTTCCTGAATTATTAGCTTGGGATATTCAAGATTACATCCTTTCCGGAAGTGGAGCAACACTGGCGGCAGAAGCCTTCAAAAAAAACGACATTACAGTGGCTATTGCACCTAACTATTTCCATCAACTAAGAGCAGAGTGGCTTTTCGATTTGCCAGATTATATAGCGCCTAATATCTATGAAGGGCAATCGCTTGCCAATCTGGAGCCACTGTACTTAAGAGAAAGTACCGCCCAACTCAGAAAGAAAAAAGCCTCCATTTAGAACCCAAGCTATCCGAAAAGATAGATTAACAAGGGTAAATATAACAGTGCGATAATAATTGAGAAACTTACCATCGTAGCGGCAAATTCTCGATCCATATTCTCCAGATTGGCAAAGATAAGGGTGTTAAAACCAATCGGAAGGGCTGAACATACTATGATGGTGGTGGCAGTTAATCCATGTAAGCCAAAAAGCTGTGCAAAAAGATAGCCAATCCCCAAACCTATCCCCATCCGGATAAATATTGCCAAAAAGGCAGTACCAATGTTTTTCTTGCGCGGGGCAAAGTATAATCCCAACGCTATCATAACCAAAGGAGTTGTGGGCTGCCCTACCAAAGCTAGGAAGTTGAGTGAAACAGGGTTTAGATTTGCACCCATAAGCTTAATTATAAAGGCAACTAGCATGGCATACAGAGGAGGTAATTTCAAGAACTTGTTCCAAGCAATCTTGTCTGTATGAGAGTTGTCTCCAAACTTGATCGCATTAAAGTATGTAAAAGTAAAGATCATGAATGTGTTACCAATATCAAAAAGCGACGCTCTAGCCAAGCCCTCATCTCCAAAAGCTGCCTGAAAAAAAGGTAAGGCATAGGCAGTGTTCATAATCATTGTGCCTACTAAAAAACTGCCAAACATTGTTTTAGGAAGTTTGATAAGTTTGTTTATACCGGTAGAAATAAGGTACATGAAAACTACAACGAGCATTGCTAAAACAGGGATTAAGAGCATATCCGCACTAACATGAACATTGTTTATTGCAATAATGGTAAGGGCCGGTAAACCGATATTCAGCACATATCGCAATAATACTGGCGCATCTTCTTTGTTCAGTAATTTAAGCTTTTTGGCACAGATACCGGCAAAAAACGCCACAATTAGAGGAATGACCTTTTCGACAAACGGATTCATAGCTTTACTGCCCTTAATTATCTAGCGCGAAAGTACGATATAATTCGTTTAATTTGTTTCCCACAACTCGGTTATGATTCTTTTGAATCTCGTTTTGGGGAGGAAGATACAGTGTAAATTCCGGTTCTGAGGCTAACTCGTTCTTTAGTTGCCATTTATGCTGAAAACTGCGCCCATCCAGACTCTTGATCTTTGCTAATTGCGCCTCAGAAAACCTGTTAAGTAGTCCGCTGTCAATAAACTTAGCATAGTCTATCTTCAGATTGTGGATTTCGGAAAGCTGAATAATGCGACTTATTTGGTCTCTATCCAAAGTATCCTGATCTTTCAGTTCTCTATATATCTCGCGTTCGGTGTGAAAATTGCGCCCATTAACCGTAGCAAGAGCAGAAATATCGAAGCCTTCCTCCGAAATCTGGGTAATAGATTTGCGGTTAAATACATATTGAGTATCTCGGTGTACTTTTTGCTCGAAAACATTCTGAATGATGAATAGAAGCGTAAAACTGATTAGTGCAGCCATAATAGGAGCCGCTACCCAAGCAAAGGATATCCGCGCTAATATATTGTATCGAATGTTTTTTCCGCCTTTCACCAAACCGATGCCAACTACCGCACCTACAATCACTTGTGTAGAAGAAACCGGCACTAGCGGTATGGTGGGCAAACCTGCGCTTAACAACAGATTGTATAGCCCTCTTGAGGCAAATAGAAACAGTACTATGGCTTCGGCAGTTAGTGCTATAAGAGCTGTTATGGGAGAAAGATGAAAGAGATCCTTCCCAACCGTACGCATAACTTTGTGAGAATATGTGTAAATGCCTACAACTATAGACAATGCTCCCAAAAGATAAAGCTGCTGCACTCCACTAACATGGAAAAAAGTGCCTAAACTCAAATCTTTAAATGGAGATACGGGAACAAATACGCCTACAACGTTTGCTATATTATTCGCCCCCAAAGAGTATGCGCCAAATGCTCCTACCACAATTAAAGCATAACGTATCATCAAATCCTGCACGAGCAAATGTGTGCGAGACCTGTTTATAAACGGTTTTACTAGATAGAATAAAAAGGCGGCAATACTACCAGATAGCACAAATGCCATCACCCACGATGAGGCTATTGTTATTAAAGAACCGTAATCTGTAAGTCTCCCGGTAAACAGATTCCAGCCAATAATAGCACCAACAATGGTTTGGGAAGTGGATACGGGAATGCGAATGCGCACAATTAGCGTGATAGTCAAAGCCGCAGCCAGAGCAACAGTAAAAGCACCACCAAGTGCATCTACAGAGCCCAATCTCCCTAAAGTGCCGGAAGGTCCGC
Organism: Candidatus Cloacimonadota bacterium; assembly: GCA_020532355.1. Taxonomy (NCBI): domain Bacteria; kingdom Pseudomonadati; phylum Candidatus Cloacimonadota; species Candidatus Cloacimonadota bacterium. Next base: position 13,458 of record JAJBBD010000297.1, read on the forward strand.
TACCCTCCAGAACAGCTCCCAAAGTTATAAATATTGCTGCAATCAGTGCCGCTTTTTTAAATTTGAGCATGTGCGTTTCTACCGCAGCACCAAATATGTTGCCGGTATCATTTGCCCCCAGCGACCAGCCTAAAAACAGTCCGCTAAGTAAATAAAAGAAAAACATGCTTGGCTACAACTGCCTTTTAATTGTATATATAGACAGACGATCACACACGTTTTGGGCTGCATCCGAAATCTTTTCTATATGAATGGCAAAAAAACGCAATTGACTCTTACGGGAAAGCTCTATATCCAAGCTAAAGACCAGACGGCGTAAGCGCTCTCCAATGTGATCCGCTTCGCGTTCGAAAAAATACACTTTGTGGATGTAATTGTTTACCGCAGCGAGATCTCTGAAAAAGGATCTTACAGCAAAAACTAGTTGTTCCACCGCCGCCACAGAAGAGCGGGTGGTCTGCATCCATAGGTCGTTTAGCTCTGCGGGAATATCTGGTAGTTCTATGGAAAACTGCAAAAGAGAATCCTTGATGTTGTCAATAACTTCGTCAGTATTTTCAAGAATTGCCAGCACATCACCCCGATTTTCAGGAATCAAGGTTCGTTCATAGAGAAAGCGTTCGATGCTAACCCGTAAATCATCTGCTCGATGTTCGTATTCACGGATCTGCGACAAGCGTTCTTCAAACTGTTGTGTGCGTCCTTCCAGATAATCTTCTACTGCCAATTGGAAGGTTGTGGCAGAATCACTTACAATATCTAAGAATGTGTCTATTTGAGATTCTACAAATCTGGTTGTTTTTAATAGCAGAGCCATATCTTCACCTTTCCTGCTTTTTGTCTTTTTGGCAAATTATCCGTAAGCATTTTTTTGTCAAGCTTTACGGCTCCGGATTTGTCGCAGTGTTGCCAGATATTGGAATTCATAATCAAGCGGATTGCAGTATTTATCTTATACAACTATCTCTCTATTACTTAAACATGATCACCAGCATTCATACGGGATATGATCGCCAATTATTCAAATGTCTTACACACAGTTTTTACATGTTTCTTTACCTCACAATTAGGCATACTTTAGGGGGACATGATCCCTTACTTACAGCATGATCCCGGCTTGAACCTTGCTTAATCCTCCGTTGTAGCGAAGGGCGGGAAGGGGGCGAAGCGTCAATGCGGATGGGGGAATTTAGCTGTCGTTGAGTAAATGCATGAGATCGTTGCACATTCATATCTAGCAAATTATTAGCATGAGATATTGATTTTATGGGCTTTTGATGATCGCACTTCTGATTCACTCGCCACATTTGTAGTACTAGGCTCCGAATCATGGCTTGATTATTCAACGGTCTTGGCATAAATTCATGGGGATTAGAGCAAAGAATCGGCACAAAAACATTGACACTAAATGCATAGTATAAAATCTGAAACAAAGGACTTTGAATAAGATGAACAAACAGCAGAATCGGCTTTTAGAGCTGGATAAGATATATAATTTGATCTCGGTTCCGGGTAACTTTTTTGAATCTGTAAAACGCTATAAACTGGGTACCGAAAAGCTTTCTGCAAATGAAGTTAGAGAAGCCTATAAGCGTAGAGGCGTGTTTATCAACGAATTGAAACATCATACAGAAAACAAATGGTATAACCTCCTTGCTCACATAGACGAGATATCTCTTTCTGTTTATCGAGACGGACATCCAGCATTACATGACTTGTTTGAATTGAAGAGTTTTTTGTATCACTATCTGGCTTTGCGAAGCTATAGCATCGAGCGATCTATTACAAATTATCAACTCCCGGATTTGGAGGATCTTTTTGTTCTACTTGATCCTGAAGGAGGAAGAATCCCTCATTTTCGTCTGTCGCCTCTTTACAGTAATACTTTACAAACTTTAAATGACAGACGACAAGAACTTTCGAACCAGTTAAGATACACTCGTAGAATGTTTCTGCATGAAGCTATCGATCAGCTTGGTATATCCGGGCTCAAAGAAGAATTTGTGCTCTCTCGAACTCAGACAGATCTTATCCAAAAGATACAAACAAGCCAATACTTTAGACTAAAACAGGAAAGCATCGCAAACCTTATTTTCACCTTGGCAGATAGTCTCGAGGCAAATAGCATCAAAAGAGAAATTACCGATCTCAATACAGAACTAGAAGAAGAAGAAAATCGTATTCTAGACTACCTGGGCATACGTATTGCGGAGTATTCGGATAAAATTAAACAAGCCCTTGGAAGCTTAAAAGAGTTAGGCTGGGATTTTGCCTTGGCAGTATTTGCTACGAATTATAGATGCTGCATACCGTGCGTGGACGATAAGATAGCATTACAGGGAGCCCGAAACCTAGCCCTTGAACTAAGTCTTCGAAGTCAAAAACGCCCATATCAAAACTTGGATTTGGAGTTTGGAATTGCAGCAAACTTGATAACCGGACCCAATATGGGTGGTAAAACTACTATTCTAAGATGTTTAGCTCAGTTTGCCAACCTGCTTAAACGTGCCATCCCCTTACCCTCCGATAAAGCTGTATTCCCTTTTTATGATTTTGTGTATTACAATCATGCCTCCGAGAAAGAGAATCTATCATCTTTTGGCAGTGAAGTAGTTTCGTTTAGCCAAGCTATCCAGTTAGAGGGGCGTGGTTTGTTTCTTCTGGATGAATTTGCCAAGGGAACCAATCCTCGTGAAGGCGAGGCTTTGGCAACAGCAGTAATCCAATATCTGACAAGTAGCCCTCACACCTGTGTTGCTGCCACCCATTTTACGGCTCCCACTCTGCTGCAAAACATTAACCAATACCAAATTAAGGGTATTGATGCAGCTCTGCATAGCATAGATAGTGACGATCTTGGTGAGCGATTGAGGATACTTGCTAAAGCCATGGATTATAGCCTCTTAAGATTAGAGGACAATAAAAAACCACCCATGGACGCTTTCCGCATTGCTGAGATTTTAGGTATGCCCAAAGACATTATGCATCTGCTATCCCAAAAATCGTGATGTCCACAATTAGTTTACAGCAGTGCAGCAAACTTGCACTTGAAACCGGAAG
>JAJBBD010000298.1 GCA_020532355.1 Candidatus Cloacimonadota bacterium
CTCGAATTGGGATACGAGCATGAAACCGTTTACTATCATCAGTGGAATAGCTGTCCCCACTTTGCTAGATCCGCCCAATATGGCGCAGGAAACTCCTACCAATCCCACTTTTAGTTGGAATACTGTTCCAGGTGCAACTGGTTATAACTTCCAGTTGAGTGATAACCCGGAATTTTCTGCAACTACCATAAATATCCTGAATCACCCCTATAATCATTATCATGCCAGCGGGTTATCTCCTTTTAGTACGTACTATTGGCGGGTGTCGGGACAGAGCGAGATCGGAAGCAGCGTTTTTTCTGAAATTTACCAGTTTACTACTGGCACAATTAGTGAAACTCCACATATTCCTCAACTAAGCTATCCCCCAAACTATTCTACTAACCAACCCCGAAACACAGAATTGATGTGGCAAGCGAGCAATTTGGCGGAAGAATATAGAGTCCAGTTGTCTTCCGATCCCTACTTTGTAAACATCATATTCGAAAGGGATAATCTCGTCCAAAACAATGTAATCACTCCTCTTCTATCAGCTTATACAAGCTTCTATTGGCGCGTGTCTGCCAAAAATAGCTATGCATCCAGTAACTTTTCCAGCTCATTTCGCTTTACCACTGGAGATTGGTCTGCCGATGAAGATGAGCTTAACCAAGTGCCAATCACTTCCTTACAACAAAACATTCCCAACCCTTTCAATCCCACTACAACAATAAGTTTTAGCGTAGAAAATCCTACTCAGCTTGCATCCTTGAAAATCTATAATAGCAAGGGACAGTTAGTCCGCAATTTATATCAAGGCATTCCGGGCATCAATAAGCTCAGCGTATACTGGGATGGCAAAGATAATGCCGGCAACGATCTCAGCAGCGGGATTTATCTATATAGACTTGAAAGTTCTTCCAATGTATTGACGCGCAAAATGTTGCTCAGCAAATAAGCTACTGGGTTCGCTTAATTAGCAGTCTCGAATCGGGACTGCTAATTTTTTTCTTGCCTCCTTGCTGTTCTCGATTATTATTATGGTAGAACATTATAATTATGGAGGTTACCATGAAACTCGTACCTTATCGTAAAATGAATGAAGTAAGACCCATGAGCAATATGCTCAGCCTTTTTGATGATTTCTTCAACCGCGTGTTTGAAGAAGAGGGTTCCGATGAAAACTTCCGGGCTATGGCAATGGATATTACCGAACACGATAAAGAATTTAGCATTCAGGCAAACTTGCCCGGATTCAAGAAAGATAACGTCAAAATTTCAGTCCACGACAACCAATTGCTCATTGAAGCCATGTGCGAGGACAATAAAGAAGAACAGAAAGGCACCGTATATCGTTGTGAGCGCTATAGCGGCAGTTACAGACGCAACCTGATGTTGCCCGAAAACGCCAATATATCTGCCATCAACGCCAAGATGGAGGATGGTGTATTAACGCTTACAATTCCCAAGAAAGAACCTACACCCAAACAGGAAATCGTAATCAAATAATACAATAAGGCGACTTAACAATCTATCCCACGCTCTCTCGGCGTGGGATTTTTTACTTTTTAAAGCAATCAGGCTTATAGATACCGTTTCACATTCATATTTAGCTGATTTTATGCACCAGATATCGGTTAGGTGGGCTTTTTCTGATCGTAGCTATGCCCGCACCTACAACCGTTGTAGTATAGGGCTACCCTCCATGCCCCGATTACTCAGCGGTCTTTTATAGATGTTGTTTGGAAAATTCTATTAATCTAAAACATTTGAATAGACGGGGAAAGATTAGCACTGCTTGCAGAAAGAATGGTGGGTGATACTGGATTCGAACCAGTGACCTCTACGATGTGAACGTAGCGCTCTAACCAGCTGAGCTAATCACCCATTAAGTATTGGTGGTGGGAGATACTGGATTCGAACCAGTGACCTCTACGATGTCAACGTAGCGCTCTAACCAACTGAGCTAATCACCCACTTCAAGTGCGATTCTTTTAATAATTAGTTTTTTGTCAATTGTATTGTTTGCTTAAACGCAAAAACCCGACGAAAACTATCGTCGGGTATGGTGTAAATTGGAGCTTGGGTTTTATTTTACCAAAAGTACTTTTGTACTAGCGCTTGCATTGGCAGAGCTAACTTTTATCAGATACAATCCTGCCGGCATCTCTTTGCCATTCACATCTTTAGCATCCCAATTAAATTCTTTTTTATTCTGTTCGAGTGTGGTTTGGAATACTTTTTGACCCTTCACATTATATATTTTTGCCGTAAGCACTTCTCCTGCCTTGGCATCTATGGCTACGGTTAGTTTATCGCGGAAAGGGTTGGGATAGATATTATCGATCCGTAATGAGGGAATCAACTCGGCGGTTGGGTCATCTGAGGAAGTGGGATTCCAAATTCTATTAACATATTCGGGATGGTCCACAAAGGGATTGCGATTTCCTTGAAAGCCGTGTAGGGCGTTATTTCTTGTTCTTTCTGCTTCATCCGGCGGATCGGCATAATGCCAAGTGATCATATTATCCAGCATATTCTCTCCTGCCTGGACAAGGGAATCGCCATAACGGGTATGAAAATATAGAATAGCCCGCGCAGTATTTCCTTGATATTGAGGATTTACCTGAAATACGGTTCGTTGCCAGTTGTTATTTCCTCTATAGCTCTGCAGCGGAGTATGGGAGTAATAAACGTTAGATGAGGCAGTGCTGGCAACATTGCCAAAGGGAAGATTTCCTCTGGAGGAGTTTACTTGCATCGTAGTTATAAATAGATGGTGCAGATCTGCCTTTTTGATGCTTGATTCCGAAGAGCTAAACCAGCTTTGGGCATAGGTATGCTCTGTATTGGGGCTTGTCTGTCCTGAATACGAACTGTTAATGTGATATACTTCACCAGTATACACACAAGTAACCTGTCCATTAGTGTTATCCAAATCCTGAAAGAGAAATACTTTCGCTCCATCGTAGCTGGAATAGGTATTGGTAGAAATCAGATCTTGCAAGGCATAATAAAGATTCATGCCGGAAAGATCTTGTACGCTATCGTAATAATCTGCCCACAGTCCAAAAGTTATAAGCAGCAGACATAAGGTGGTTAGTATTTTTAAACTTTTATTCATGGTATCCTTCTATAATTAAGCAAATTGGGGAGTGTTGTGTGGTAATATGAACAACTCATTTTCTACAAGCTGCACCAAAATATGCAACACCATTGTATGAATTTCTTGCACGCGATCGCTGGTGGATGCAGGAACAATCAATTGATAATCTACCGAACCGGATATTTTTCCTCCATTTCCACCCAAAAGCGCTACCGTAATACAGCCTAAGGATTGCGCCTTGCGTAAAGCATTCCAAACGTTTTCAGAATTGCCACTAGTAGAGAGTCCAATTACCACATCTCCCTTTTGCGCATAGGCTTCAACTCCTCGACTGAAGATAAAATCGAACCC
>JAJBBD010000299.1 GCA_020532355.1 Candidatus Cloacimonadota bacterium
AACTTGATCAATGATGTCCTTGGGGTAGTGGCCGTTTGCCTTTTCAATATCCGCGACAATATCCTCTACTACACTCTTGATTTCAACTAAGTAGCTCTTCGGTATGGCTGGCATTATTCCTCCTAAAGTCAATATGTTATTGGTCTCAAATCGTTTATTATCTATGACAATCATCGGATTATATATGAATCCGGACCTAAGAATATAATATATAATACCAATCCACTAGAGATGCTACCAGTTATTGAGAGTTTATAACAGCCCCAAAATATTGAAGTACTTGGTCGATAAACTATCTCAGCTCATTGAAACTAATACACGATGTTGGCGCAGAGAATGTCCTTTCATAGTAATGATCTGGAGAATTACTGCTCCAATCCGCAGGCTTAGTGCTTGTTGGTCTTTTTGAAAGATGACCTCGTTTAAACAATATAAACCTTTCGTTTTTAACCTCATTCATTGATTTATTTCCAATAAAGACTTCTGCAAGGAGACCACAGTACTTAATCAAGCATTGTGATGCCTTGAATTGAACCTTTGGTTTACTCCCTGGTTTGGTTGACTTCATCTCTATGTAATAAACGTAATTGTCACCATTCTCTTCTACAAAAAGAACGTAATCACATCTTGATAACTCACCTTCTTTGCCAGACAGAAGACATTTTTTTGGGATAAATTCATCCAGTTTTACTGCCTTACTCGTTAAGGGCACATTACTGATTGTGACTTTTTTCAACTTGGTATTCACATTAGGTTCCCTCATAACAATGTAACATCCACCATAGTTGTTCTTTTGAGGTTCTACTATGACATTCTCTACGAATAACTTGGATACTAGTTCTACAGGACTCATTAGAGTTCTCCATAAAACAGGCTATCTTGTATCTCATTCATTTCATTAATAGTATTGTCAAAACTATCTAGCTCAAATCCGAAGCCATTGAATTCTGCTTTCTGAAATGTATTGCACTTAGTACGCCTAGTATTACCATCCAGCAATACTGGTTGAACTGATGCGATATATACTGAAACACGGTTTCTACTCAGCATATGAGTCCTATCATATCCATATTTCTGAAAGTACTGGAGCTGTTTGTCTCCTGGGATAGATTGCATTAATATGATATTGTTTAGCTCCTTAACAATGTAATCGCTATGAGTTGTTACATAGATCTTAATTCCAGCATTATTTAGTTGTGCAAATAATTGCATGAGTTTTCTTTGATTATCAGGGTGAAGATTCAGCTCGGGTTCATCTACCATTAATAAGTCACCCTTTTTAGCTACGTGCTTAAGATATATAAATAGATCAACTAAAGATCTAACAGAACTTGAGCCCTCGTTTATTTTTAAGCGTACACGCTTACTATTAGTAGGTACAAAAAAGATCGCATTCTTAGAATACAAAACATCGCCACCAATAATCTGGTTCATATTTTGAATAATTTCAGGGTGCTCCTTAATGATGAAGCTCTGGTTCTTCACTTTCTCTTTAGTTCTGCGCACTGAGTCAACTGCACGATTGATTGGGATAGCGTAGTCAGTATTTACTCTTTCCAATATCTCAAATGGGTTGATACTTCCCTCACTCTCCTTAAGTGTGTCTAGTAATCTGTTTCGCGCAAAATCAAGCTCTGATTGAAATATTTCAATTCCAGTTCGTTCTGCAACTAATATTGTGGGCTCTGGGAAAGTATTTTTGAAAATGATCCGTTTTAACGCAAAGCTAATTGTGCGATTTAAAACCCTTGATGGAACCTCAATAGATCCTTTGTCAACTAATAGAGATATCGATATCTCGTCTTTATTCCTATCTTTATGTATTGAAAAAATGTTAACTCTGTCGGATCCTGTAGTTTGATCATATTCACTAAGCGGATGTATATCGCTGTCATTGAGTTCCACTTTAATTGAAGCTTTCGAAATTGTCTCTTGTTCTGAAGACAATACTCTTTGAATTATTGGGCAATATTTCCTAGAAGCCACATCAACGAAATGCTGAGATTTTTTTACCATTTGTGATAATGATATTGAGACACTCCCCTTTTCGAGCAGGATTTTCACAATACTGCTATCTAAATCAATCTCATATGCTTCCCACCAATAAGATAAGAATCCATAAATTGTGTAAGTAGCATAGGTTTTCCCCGTGTTGTTCTTTCCGCACACTACTGTCAACTCCGACAAATCGATGCTAGCGCATTGCAAGGGGCCGAGATTAGCAAGTTTAAATACCATCTTTCCTCCTATACTTTACTGTATAGAGCCTTTTATCATCTTGTGATCAAAATAAATAGGATGGCTCTTTATGTCAAGAACGATGAAAGTTAATAGACGGGCATGCCAGATTTCGCAATTTTATATCCATTGACATAAGTGGCCTGCTCATTAAATTGGTTTTGTCCTATTATGTCCTTGTTTTGCATGTTACGTAGAACAAGGTAACTATCTACTCATTAAGCATATATGCAAGGAGCAACATGGAAGACAGGCTGTTATCTGTTGATGACGTGAGACTCTATCTGGGAGTGAACAGAGATACTGTGTACAAGTGGGTGAACGAAAAAGGCTTGCCCGCATTGAAGATTGGTCGGTTGTGGAAGTTTCGGAAAGCCGATGTGGACGAATGGGTAAAACAATTTACGCACAAGAAACCAGTCGCAGCTAAGAAGAAGTAGCATCGGGCAGCTTAGTAACTGATCAATCCTCAAACTTGGAAAACTAATAAATGCCAAAGGCACGTAAATAAAGGAACTTGATGAAGAATAG
>JAJBBD010000300.1 GCA_020532355.1 Candidatus Cloacimonadota bacterium
CTTAAGGATTCACCAGGCATTCCCCCATTTTACGAGAGTCTGATTATGGACTGGTCGGTGTTTGCTATCTGAAATGCCGTCCCTACAGGACTCTATAACATTGTGTAGCTGTAGGTTGCTATCTAAAATGCCGTCTTGATGGGACTCGGATTAGGAGGACATTAATGCTGGAATCATGAATCTTAACTGCCAAAAGTATAAACTGAAATACATAGCCATAGATGATAGCTAAGATACTATCATTAAGTTCATTATCAAAAGAGTGACTCAATATTTTGGGGGAATGCCAGTAAGGATTCAATAAAAATGAAGTCCAAGCCGGCGCTAAGATTGGAGCATAAACCGAAGCTGGAGGAGCAATCAACGCTTTGAAGTCCAAGCCGGCGCTAAGATTGGAGCATAAGCCGAAGCTGAAGGAGCCGGCTTGAACTCCAAACCGTGGCCGGAGGATGCTATTCCTGTGCATCAATCGGGCGTGATAGCGAGAGAAAGATTCGGAGCTATAGGCAAGCTTCGGTACAAAAAACCCCGGCGGTATTTAGCGCCGGGGTTCATTGATTATGTTTAGATATAGTTTTTACTTCATCATCACCATTTTACGAAGGTAGTTCTTACCGTTCATTGTCATGCGGGAAAAGTAGATGCCGCTGGTGACTTTATTGCCGTTATCGTTTTTGCCATCCCAAATCACTTGATGCCAGCCTTTGGGCTTTTCGCTATTCATCAGATTCCGTACCAATTGGCCACGGTAATTGTATATTTTGATTTCCACGCTGCTGGCCTTATTCACGCCATAACGAATGGTGGCCTGGGGATTAAAGGGATTGGGATAGACATCTCTAAGGCCGGGAACAGGGACTTGTGGGGAAGTGCCACTGTCATCACTGAGCAAATGTACGTTCACCGGACCATAGATTTGCGAATTGCCGTCGAAATCATTGCTTTCCAACCAATAATAGTACTGATTAGGAATCTCGACATCGCGGTCATAATATACATAAGTTTTGGGCTGAGAGGTATTGGTAGCAGGGATGAGGATATCCAAATGCAGAGCGGTAGTAAGATCATCCTCAAGACCCCGGTATATGCTAAAGCCCAGCACATTAGTCTCAGTTTGGGTGCGCCATTGCAGCATTGCACTGCTGCCTTGATATGGCAGTGCGGTAAAGGAAGAAAGCTCTACGGGGGGGAGGGTCTGGCCAGACTCCAAACCGATTTTGAAGCTCATGGACGCTTTTGAGGCATTCTGGGGGAAGGCATAGTCTATCTTAACCCAGCGAGGGTTCGTGGTTAAAGAGGAAGCACTAACCGGGAATCCCGTTGTATTTGCACCAAGATATACTTTGGGAACAGTACTGCCCCAGGAAAAATCGTAATCATCATCCGGAGTCCAGAAAAAGGTCAGGGTCTTTGTGCGGCTTGTTGCAGCCCCATCATCAACGTTTCCTGAAAGGGTCCATTGCCGTTTGATATAGCGCGAATCAGTCTGGTTGGTATCGGTGCTGATGGCAAACCCGGCAGTTAAATAAAAGTCGTTTTTGGACATATAAAAATAGCTGACTTCCGGAGAGTGGTAGCCATTTACGCTTGCTGAACCGCTTGATAGCGTATAAGAGCCCTGTAAAAGAGATAGGGTCCCTCTTACCGAAAAACCTTTACTAAAAGTCACACCAGCAGAGTTGTTTATAATAAGATCATACACTGTGCCAGGGAAATTAGCTCCAGCTGCTTGCGCAGAGCTGCCAGCATATATTTTTTTAGAATTGTCAGAGTAGTTCAGATTAGCATTTGTTTCGATAGTATGCGTACCTGTGATATCCAGTTCACCGGATAGGTTTAAGGTAGAATTTGCTTTACTGGTCAAGGTGCCGCTTACCAAAGAGTATGAAGAACTATTTAGAGTCAGGGTTCCGCTGTGTTCCAATTCTCCTTCCACTTTTAGGTCAGTGCTATCTCCATCTCTCACGGTAAGGGTTTTTCCGCTTGATACCACTATCTTGCCACCATTTTCTACGGTAGTCTGGTCTATGATGACGTCTGCATTTACTGTCATAGTATGACCATTGCGCACTGTGATAGAAAGAGAATTGTAAGCTGTGGGAGAATTTGAAGCAGCAGCCCAGCCGCTTGTTCCATCTGTAGAGGTTTCCCAGTCATTCGCTATCGACCATGTACTGCCTGTTTCCCTATACACTGACCGATAATGATAAGTAGCGCTGGATGATGCCATGTGATAAGGATAATTGTCGTTGTTTGAAGAATCAATCTTCCAGACATTGGTAAAATCCCAGTTTGTAAAATTGCTTGAAACTTTCATCTGAGCATCTGTTAATCCAGTGCCGACTGTATTGCTGCCAGTAGTGGGATCAAGAATAGAGCTTGAAAGATAATAACAATCTTCACAGGATCCGGTGGCATTGGTTCCGCCTAAGCCTGGAGGAAGTCTTCCCTCTATTAGCCCCACCAGGCGGCCGAATCCACCCTGCCACCCTGTTGAGCTGATACCTTGAGTAACAGAGCCTGTGGAATAGCTGCGGAAGATGGCTCCGCCTATGGTGCAGCCTGCCAGTCCGCCTACCCGATCTCCACCGGATACATTACCGCGAGCATAGCTGTCTTCAGTAACGCCGGTTTCATTACAGCCCACCAAACCGCCATACTTGATGTTGTAGGGATTGTTATTATCACCGCTGTTAAGAGCTTGATTTTGAGGGTGGGTAGAAGAAACTGTGACATTGGCGTGGCTATAGCGAATGACGGGTACTTGCTGTTTACGGTCGCTGTTATTTGCTCCCACCAGTCCTCCGGTGGCGCCGAAACCTGCTACTGTGGCTGTCCCCGTCCCACCATCTGGCTGCGCATAGCAATTGATGACGTAAACCTTTTTAATCTTGTTAATGGCAGGAATCATCACCTTACCCACCAAAGCACCTGTGCCTCTTTTGCCGGTTATGTTGGGATTGATTATTCCAAGATTCTTGATTACGGTATCAGATGTTTTACTGCTACTCACAAAGCCAAAGAGGCCGACGTTGTTTTCCCCATTAGCAGGGAAAACACTATTGTTTGTCTGAGCATCCGCTCCGCGATCGATATAAAGATTTAAGACCGTCTTGCCATCGCCATCATATACACCCTTAAAGGCATTGTTGTAGCCATCGGTTTGGTCTCCTATGGGCTTCCAGCCTTTTGAGGCTTCCCACATCTTGGTCCAGTTTGTACCTGCGAATATGCCGGCTTGTGTTTGTGCAACTGCACAAAAGTAGGCATAACCATCCGTGGTGTTCTTGCGAATATCGCCCACCACATAAGTAGAGTCTGCCGACCAGGCTATAAGATTCGCAGGATTGGTAACTGATAAATCAATATCAGCGGTCTGCTTGTAGTTTCCGCTGAGGTTAGTTCTAACATTCCACAGGTCCAAAACCGTAGTGACATTGGTCTGCGCCACAGCCACACCAACAATGCTAAATAAAGCTATTACCAGTATAGCTCGTGTAAAATAAAGAGTTCTTGCTTTCATATATTCTCCTGTTTAAAAAATTAGATAAAGTCCATGTAAGTCATAAAGGCAAGAGCAACACCTTGCAGCTTGCCTGATATAATAAACACACTATATAGTTTAGTTTGAGATGCTGCTTTGCCTGTGTCCTTCTGGATTTGAGTCAAAAAATCATAGGATAAACCACATATTCAAATCCATAATGGCAACCCCCAAGACCTTGTCAAGCAAATTCTTTGCAGGCATTCCCCCTTTTTTCGAGAGTCTGATTTTGGGCGGTCGGTATTTGCTATCTGAAATGCCGTCCCGAATGGGACTCTGGGGCGTTGTGCAGCTTTGGTTTGCTATCTGAAATATCGTCCCGAATGGGACTCATTGGGGTGTTTTTCTTCATGGGGGAGCTATCTGAAATGCCGTCCCGTTGGGACTCTGGGGCGTTGTGCAGCTTTGGTTTGCTATCTGAAATGTCGTCC
>JAJBBD010000301.1 GCA_020532355.1 Candidatus Cloacimonadota bacterium
GGATATGCTTACGTTTAACTTTTTAAACCCAGATGTAAAACTTAACTTGTGGATATCTCTAAATGGGTTTCCCCTTAAAGCCAAACTCAAAAAGAGTTTTGTTGGCATGAACTGGGATATTCTAAGCATTACAAAATGAAAAGCCGTATCTTATTCGCAATATTTTCAGCATGGATGTGCATAATATGGGCGCTTACTTCTTTGCCTGCAAATGAGATCCCAGATATAAACCTCTTTGGCATAGATAAGCTTGCACATTTTGGAGTATATTTTATTTGGAGCTTGATTGCCAGATTGAATGCAAAAGACAAGAGCCGAATAAATATTGGCATATTCATTTTTATGCTGATAATGGCAGTATTGGACGAGTGTCATCAACATTATATCCCCGGCAGAAATGTATCGATATACGATCTCTTGGCTAATTGGCTAGGCGTTATAATCGCTTGGTTTGGTTGTGGTTTCTATTTACATAGGAGTAGAAGGTGATTGCCGTAAAGGGGTTAAAAATTAGCCTTGCCGGGAGGGTAATCCTTAAGCAAATTAACTTTGTGTTGCCATTCAAAGAAAACCTAGTAATCATAGGTAAAAGTGGTAGTGGTAAAACTGTCCTAATCAAAAGTCTTTTAGGTATTTACCCCCCAGACGAAGGTAGCGTTCTAATTGATGGAATAGATTTGTATAACTGCGATCAAGAAGAACTGGCATCGGTAAAAAGCCGATTTGCTATGGTCTTTCAGCATGCGGCATTATTGGATTCTTTCACGGTATACCAGAATGTGGCATTGCCTTTGTATGAACGCGGTGAGACCAATGAGGATTTTATCTTGCATAGGGTTTTAGAATGTTTGAATTTGGTCGGCTTAGAGCATACCCTTAAACTCTATCCTGCCGAACTTAGCGGAGGAATGCGTAAGCGTATTGGCATTGCTCGGGCGTTGGTGTATCAACCAGATTACCTCATTTTTGATGAGCCAGTTTCTGGCTTGGACCCCATAACTGCAGATGAAACATTGTATTATATGACTCAGATAATCAAAAACAATAGTGCTACCATGATTACAATCACACACGACATCTCAACAATAGGACAATTAGGCGAAAAAGTGCTATTTATAAACAATGGTGAACAGCTATGTTTTGATAGTTATAAAAATCTTTTGAATAGCAACAATCCTACTATTCTTAAATACTTCTCTTGAACTGATGAAAACAAATCATTTCGCTTTTTTAGGCTTTTTAACTGCTACTGCCTCTGTATTTTACATACTTGAAAATCTAATCTTAAGAACCTTACCAATTCCCTTCCTACGTTTGGGTTTGGCAAATATTATCATGCTCTTCCTGGTCTGGAGGCGAAATATATGGCAAGCTTATACTGTAACTATAGCCAAAACGTTGATCGGTGGCATTGTAACCCTTACTTTGATGAGTCCGGCAATACTACTCTCGCTGACTGGAGCTGTTTTGGCTGTAACATGTATGAGTTTGGGAGTCTTTGTAAGACCTCGACTGAGTTTAACCGGAATAAGCATTTTGGGGGCTATCAGCCACAATTTGGGGCAGTTGTTAATCGCCAGACAGTTCATTATCACAACTGATAGTCTTTTTGTATTGACACCAATCTTAATCTTATTAGGTTTGTTTAGTGGTGTAATAACTGCATATTTATGCTACTATACTCAGGAAAGGATACCTGCCATAAAGGCTTATATATGAAAAGATCCAAAAAAACCAAATTAGCTCCGAAATTAATGCTATACTTGGGAATAATATTATGTATTCTCATTGGTGTAGTTTTCGGTACTATTTGGTTCTATTCGGATGGGTTGCCTCCAACCAGTGAACTGCGTAATTTCACTATGCGCAGCGGATCTGAAGTATACGATCGTAATGGGAAAATGATTTATCTATTTGCGTTCGAGAAGCGTAAGTTAGTATCACTCAAAGAACTCCCACCATATTTAATTGATGCCCTGATCATTACAGAAGATAAGAACTACTACAATCACTTTGGAGTTGATATATTAGGCAACATCCGAGCCGTGGCCATCGATGTTATGCGAATGGATTTTTCGCA
The DNA here is from genome assembly GCA_020532355.1 of Candidatus Cloacimonadota bacterium. NCBI lineage: Bacteria > Pseudomonadati > Candidatus Cloacimonadota > Candidatus Cloacimonadota bacterium. The sequence continues at coordinate 2,081 of JAJBBD010000301.1, forward strand.
GGGAGCAAGTACAATTACTCAACAGATGGCGCGAAATATGTTCCTTACTTTGGATAAACGAATTTCACGCAAAATCAAAGAAATACTGTTGGCATTCAGAATCGAAAGGGAATTTAGTAAAGATGAAATTCTTGAGATATATTTCAATAAGATTTTTTGGGGTGGTCAATTACATGGAGTAGAAGCAGCATCGCTAAACTACTTTGGCAAACACGCAAAAGACCTAACACTGGCAGAATCTGCTACTTTGGTTGGCATGATACAAAGACCCAATTACTACCATCCCATCAAGCATCCAGAGCGCACTAAAACTCGTAGAAACAACGTTTTGGAACGAATGCTAAATGCAAATGTGATCACGGATACAGATTATGAACTGGCTGTTTCTGCGCCGTTAAGAAAGAAAGGTAGCTCCATTCGGCAAGTAGCATCAGATTACTTTATTGAGCATATCAGGTTGTATTTGGAACGCAAATATGGCACAGACCGTTTATTCGAGGGCGGATTGCGTATTTATACTACCTTAGATCAAGATTTAACCGTTTTTGCCGATAGTGTTTTAAACAACTATCTTGTTGGAATTGAAAAACGCTACAACTATCCCCATAAATATGCCGATGTAAACTCAAATGCTTTTGATATCACCACGCACTACTTGCAAGGTGGTTTGATACTAATAGAGAATAAAACAGGATACGTTCGCACTATGATTGGAGGCAGAAGCTTTGCACACAGCAAGTTTAACCGAATCACTCAAGCCAAGCGACAACCGGGTAGTTCAATAAAACCCGTTTATTATACTGCTGCCATCGAGAAGGGCTACACTCCCGCAACCGTAATAAATGACGCCGAGATTTCTTTGATAGCCGGAGATGGCAAAAAGTGGACTCCCGTAAACTACAGTCGAAAGTATTACGGTTTTACTCGCATGCGCACAGCACTCACCCACTCCTATAATGCTTGGGCAGTTAAGGCTGCCATTGATTTGGGATTGGATACATTAACTGATGCCTTTAACCGTTTTGGGATAAAAAGAAAGGTAACAGATTACTCGGCAGCATTGGGTTCATACGAGGTAAAACCCATCGATTTGATATCTGCCTACACAACTTTTCCTAATGGAGGCACCAGAATAAGTCCTGTATTTATCGAACGGGTAGAAGATATCAATGGAAAAGTACTTGAGCGAGGTATAACAACCAAGAGCGAGGTTACTAGCGAAGAAGTAGCTTATATTATGACTAGTATGATGCAATCGGTAACTACCTCCGGAACCGGTGCTGCAGCCAGAAATAATTACCATTGGCAAGTAGCTGGAAAAACTGGCACTTCCAGCGATCATCGTGATGCATGGTTTATTGGATTTAACCAAGAGTTTACTTTAGGCATCTGGAATGGATTTGACAGCAATGCTAATATTTCCGGCAGTGCCTCTTGTGCTCCAATTTGGGGAAAAATTATGACCGAATGTATTAAGCTGGATAATAATGGAAAAATCCCCCGGAGCGATGATTCGCGCTACAGCTTTAGCAAACCAGATAAAATTGTAACATGCAAAATTAACCCAAAATCTGGATTCCTTGCCAACGATGGGGGCATAGAAGAGTATTTTATTGAAGACAACACTCCACCGGCAATGCAAGATACATTGCAATTCAATTTTTACCCCACACGCTGGGGCTATAACGACGAATTGGAACTGGAATAGTAGTGATCGCCAATCTCCTTTATGGCATATTACTTCTGTTAATTGCTTCGGGAGCAATTACATACATTGTTTTTGTAGTGCGTTTCTACTGGGGCTGGAAAAAACTAAAGCAGGAAAAGAACTATCGCAAACTGAGGGTTTCCGTAGTGGTGGTTGCCCATAATGAGGCTAATAATATCCCCCGTTTGATGACCAGCTTACTCTCTCAGGATTATCCTAAAAATCTTTATGAAATAGTATTTGGAGATGATCATTCGGTAGATGAAACAGAAACAATCATGCAGAAATATATAGAACAGGGGCACAATGTACGCTATATAAAATCCTTAGGCAGAGATGGAGTGGTTTCTCCCAAAAAATTGGCCCTAAATAAAGCTATAGTAGCGGCTGATGGGGATATTATCCTTACTACTGATGCCGATTGCATTGTACCCAAAACCTGGATATCCAGCATGATATCATGTTTCACTGACGACGTAAGTATGGTTGCAGGTTATTCCCGAACACTTATACCCGCATGGAACAAAGCAAGTATATTGCAAAAATATGAACATTTGGATTTTGCCCTTACATACATGGTTTTAGGCGGTGGATATACCTTAGGAAAAAGTTGGGCTTGCATAGGACAGAATTTAGCTTATCGAAAAAGTGCCTGGGAAGATGTGGGTGGTTTTAGCAAAATTTGGCATCTAATAAGTGGGGATGATGTAAATCTAATGCAGCTTATGCGACGAAAAGGGCATAAAATTATCTTCAATTTCGCTGCAGATTCTTTTACCTATACCCATCCGGTTAAAAGCTGGAAACAGTTTATTAACCAGCGTAGCCGTTGGGCTTCTAATATGAAATATCAGCTCTATTTCAATCCCGAGTTTTTCTTTATCCTGTTTTCGATGGCATGTCTTTATTGGGGCGGGATTGTATTAATGTTTATAAACTTCAAATTGGGCTTAATCATATTTCTTTACCGCATACTTATCGAACACATCATGATCTCATATTCTCGCAAGCAATTTGGGATAACTGCCCGTATGCTAGGCTTTTATCCTGTCTGGTTGATTATTCAAACTTTTATGCTTGTATTTACAATGATTCTGGGGCAGTTTGGGTTCTTTGTATGGCACGGTAAACGACCTCCCAAAGGAGATAGAAATGCATATAATAATTTTCGATGATATTAAAACGGCAGATTTTTACCCGCTTACCCACATCCGGAGCACTGGCGACCTACGCTGTGGTATTATGAAGATGCGCCAAAGATTGCAATACATCTTTGGTGCCGAATCTAATAACCTTATTATAGACCCCTTTTTGCAAAAACTCTATCGAGGCCGACACCCTGAGTGGAGTATAAATCAATTACCTCCCGGGCAAAAACTGTATCTGAACAGTAGAATCAAGCTGGACGAATCCCTTATTGATACATTAAAAAGCTTGCCCAAAGAAAGTGCTTTATTAAACGGTGATGACATCATAGCCATAAACAGTAACAAAGAATATCATTTTGGCAAACCTCTTCCCTCTAGCCTTAAAGAAATATCCATTCAAAGCTATCTATACAGCAGTTTAGCAGATATTGTACACGATAATGCTCGGCTTATTGCTTGGGATTTTAACAATCTGTTTTATGGAGCAGACAATTATTTTGAAACTGAGCCGGGAGTAACCGTATTACACCCTTATAATATCTGGCTTTCAGAAAATGTTTCTATGGCTCCAAACGTGGTTTTAGATGCATCACAAGGTCCCATTGTTATTGATGAAGGGGCACGGATAATGGCTAACAGCGTGATCACTGGTCCAGTATATATCGGCAAGAAAACCATAGTAAAGATTGGTGCTAAGATTTATGGTGGAGTATCTGTGGGACCAGTATGCAAGATTGGTGGTGAAATTGAGGGGAGTATCTTTCAGGCTTATTCCAATAAACAACACGATGGGTTTTTAGGGCATTCTTATATAGGCGAATGGGTAAATATGGGCGCTGATACTAACAATAGCGATTTGAAAAACACATACAAAAATGTTAAAATCTATAACTATCGATTACAGGAGCAAGTTGACAGCGGGACACGCTTCATGGGCTGTATATTGGGAGATCATGTTAAAACAGGGATTAATGTTAGCCTAAATACAGGAATTGTTGTTGGCACCGGAGCAAATATTTACGGATCTGATCTTTTCTCTTTCCACATAGCAGATTTTTCTTGGGGAGATGCTAAGAATCTTACCAAATACAGGTTCGATTCTTTCTGTCAAACTGCTGCCATCGTGAAAGCTCGGCGTAGTTTAGGTATCAGCGAACCTGAAATGCAACTATTGAAACAAATTCATGGAGAATAAATGCAAGAATACATAGAAGTTGAGTTTCGTTCTGGAAGAATGGGATACTATTTGAATCCAGACAAGCTATCAATCCAACCCGAAGACCTCATAATTGTAGAAGTAGAACGCGGTGAAGACATCGCTCAAATCGTACATATGGCTGTTCCCAGAGATGAAAAAGAAATACCGGATATTCATGGCAGAATATATAAGATTCGACGATGTGCTACTGCTGATGATCTGGAAAAGCTCAACAACCTTGGACATGAAGAGGAGAAAGCCACTAATGTGTTCAACGACATTTTACTGCGCTATTCATTTGAAATGAAGTTGATTGAAACTGTATATCAATTCGATGGTAACAAGCTTACGTTCTTTTTTACTGCAGATGGAAGAATCGATTTTAGAGCTTTTGTGCGAGAGCTTGCTACAATCTTCAAAACCCGCATTGAGCTGCATCAAACAACTGGCCGCGATGAAGCTAAACGCTTAGGGGGATTTGGCATGTGTGGCAACCCCTACTGCTGTTCAAGCTTTTTAAAGAGATTTAATCAGGTAACTATTAAAATGGCAAAAGACCAAAATCTTGCCGGAAATCTTTCTAAAATATCGGGTCCCTGCGGGAGATTGCTTTGTTGCCTAAATTTTGAAGAAGACTTTTACGTTGAAGAAGGTAAGGGCTACCCAATTATTGGTACTTGCGTAAGCTATAAAGATACTAGGGCAATGGTGTTTCGCATAGATGTTTTGGCTCATAAGATATATCTAACTACTGACGATCAGAATATTATTGAACTCGATCCAGAAGAGTTTTCAACATTAAAAATTATTAGTATCCCAGATTTGGAAACATGTCAATAAACATCTTTGCTCTCGAACCTGATACAATAAAGGAACATTTACAAGGATATTTCCCAGATTACCGCTTCAATCAGTTATGTGATTGCCTGTTCAAGAAATTGCATTTCGACCCCCGTATGGCTTCAAACCTTCCCAAGGATATGATAGATTTTTTGGAACAGGAATACAGTTTTAAGCTGCCCAGTATTGCTCATACTACTAAAGCAAAGGATGGCACTACAAAATTTTTGCTAAACCTAGATGACCAAAACAAGATTGAAATGGTGCTAATCCCAACTGCAAAAAAGCGCACATTATGCGTATCATCACAAGTTGGTTGTGCTCGCTTATGCAGTTTTTGCGCAACTGGAACCATGGGTTTTAAAAGAAACCTTGAAACTCATGAAATTGTTGGACAAATAATGCACGCAGCCAAGATTTGCTATCCCGAAAGACTCAGCAACTTAGTTTTTATGGGCATGGGAGAACCCATGGATAACCTTCTCAACGTTCTACAATCGCTTAGAGTTATTCAATCTGATAGTGGCTTGGCTTTCAGTCCCAGGCGTACAACTGTTTCCACTTGCGGTATACCGGAAGGAATTGTCAAATTAGCGGATAGCAGGATCAAAACCAAACTGGCAGTATCCTTAAACTCGGCAATTGATAATTGTCGCAGTCTCTTGATGCCCATTAACCGCATTTATCCTCTCAAAGA
>JAJBBD010000302.1 GCA_020532355.1 Candidatus Cloacimonadota bacterium
GTCGAACAAGATCACCATCTGAGAAGATGATGCGCACAATCGCCCGATTATGGCGTTTATCCATGCATCTTGCTTCATGCCTTGCTCGCTTTTCACCTCAAACCCTCTTCTACTGAGTTCTGGTAATCGCCTGATCGTAGTACATCAGCAGTTTGGGATCTTCTTCCAGCAATGTACTTGGTATGCGCTTTGCCACCAGGATGATGGTCTCATAATCCCGGTTTTGCCAGCAGTACTTGAATCCCGCTCGTACTGCTTCTGCTCTGATGACCTTGTATCTCTTGCCTGATAACAGATCTGCGGTGCTCTTAGGTAGATCTGGTATCTCGATTTGCAGATCACTCAGCTTCTTGGGCTTGTAGTCCTTGGGCAGATAAGTCCAGAACTCTTTTAGTAGCGCTTTCTCCCGCATCTGCTCCAGATCAGCCAGCTTGTTGGGATCTGGTACATACCACCGGTCTTTGGCTTTCGCTTTGAGTGCAGGATCATCTTTAGAGAGGTTCCTAAGTTCTTTCCAATTCGTGGATAGATAGGTGTGAATCTGGCTTGGGACATCACTCTTACTATCGTATTTGAGGAAGTTTTGATCAAGTATGGTGGAAAGTTCTAGTAGTGTTTCTTGCTTATTCCATGTTGACATAGCACTTTGGAAAGGTGTGTTAATCTCTTGATAAGTTTGAGGCTTGTCTTTCAGTAAATTGCGCAACCATTCTATTGCGGATACCTCATCCTCTATGAATATCTGAGACTGTTTTTCCAAATTGCTTTCCATGGTGTACTTGTCGTATATAAACACCTGTTCAGGAAGAAAATACAGCCCATCTCTACAAGAGTATCTTTGCTCGAGACCTTCTTGAAATTCATGACTGTCTAAGGAAACCCAGTATCCATTTTGCACATAATGGGATACCAACCTATCAAAAAGAATGCGGGGATCTCTTTCTTTATTTGGAATTAGTGTTTTCCCTACAGAGTGCTTTACAATGGGTAGTTTCGATAAGTGTTTGCGGATAAACTCCCATACACTATCATCTGTTTCATCACCTAAAAAATGAGTTTTCTTGAAACTATCATCAGGTTTGTAAGCTGTTATGATTAGATCTTTGATTACCGCCTTTCTACTCCTAATTGTGGCCATGCCACCTTGCTTTTTATCAAGAGATGAAACATCAGCGATAACAAAACCAGATTTCTCTATTGCTATTTGAAACGAGTTCCAAACAAATGCGCTTGTGTTCGAAAACTCAATAGTGATCCATCCTCCGAGTTTTAAGTAATTATGAGTCATTGACAAGCATCGTTCAATGAGTTCCCTATACTCATCATGACCCTTTCTTTGTATCGGATTCTCAATTGCTTCTTTCTGGTTGTTGGTAAAAACCCGAAGCCAACCCTCCCATAGGAAGCTAAGCTCAGAGTACATTATGTTAGCCCCAAATGGAGGGTCAACGAAAGTGTAATCCACACTACTAGACCTCATTTCTGGGAATTTGTCGGTGAGGGACTGACATGAGATAATGCAATTACCCGATGATAAATACTGCTGATATGCTCTCCATTGTGATTTTACTCTTTCCCTTAGTAATTGGATTATGGATGTTTCAATTGAAACTGATGGAGCATAAAGTGTACCCTTTCTGTGGCCGGCATTACAGCCTCCACCTCCAAAGAAGTAATTCTTTAAGTGTAGCTGGTTTAACTTTGTAGCTCTGTTTAATAATCCTGTTAACATAAATTTTGCTTGATGTGAAACAGCCAGAGAGTTTAATAAAGCTAAGGTGATGAGATTTCTGTTTGTATAGAAGTGATGAATACTTGAAAATCCATGGGATCTAATTGGTTGATTTGTATTATACCCTTCAGGTAGTTCATTTGCGGGATACCAGTAACTGGGATTTATGCTACTGATTCTTTCAATAATCTGAATGTCGAGTTTATCGGGACTCTTTTCATAGCTCTTACTTCCAACCGAATAGCTTATTAAAACAGGTACTTGTTTTGCAATTTTGGTTATACAATCTCTTTGCTCATTCAATGCGTTGTGGTTACTATAGGCTGTTGATTCATTTTCTACATGATGATCCCTGTGATTACTATTATCATTCGAAAACAGATAAGCTCTGTCCATAGATCTTTTGGTTAGTAACGCTTCACAATAAGGACATGGGAATTCATCCAAGACCATTCCTTTGTCTCTATCAACTGCCGCATCCCAGAATATGAATTCTTTCATACAGTTTGGACATACAAACACATCGCTCCATACAGTAAAATTTATCTTACCCTTGGTTTTGCCATCCGTATGAAGAGTCTCATACATCCAGCCGCATTCCTCTTCCACCTCTTCCAGAATGCGTTTTGCATCTCTTTCAAACTCCGCAAGATAAACCGGAGAGTTATAATTGGCTGCAATGAATGTAGCCGCTGGAGAGAGATCATTCAATATAGCTTTTCTTGCCCCCAGTTTGGAGAAAGGCTTGCCCTCTTCATCCAGGATTGTGCCGTCATCTTTAACAGTATATCCTAGAGATTCAATCACTTTTTTATCTCCACAGAGCTGAGCTGCTACCCCGGTCATGCCTGATCCGCAGAAACCGTCGAAGACGATGTCTCCCGGCTCAGTGTAATGCAGGATATAGCGCATGATCGCCTTGTGGGGCACCTTGGTGTGGTAGGAGTGAGCGTTGTATATGGGATCGTTCTTACCCTCACTCACGTCTGCTGCAAATGGTTCCCGGTGATACTCTTTCGGTCTCTCTCCTTTTTCCTTTTCCCACTCGGCAATGAAGTCATTAATCCAGGGATTGGGGCAAGCAGTGTAATAGGGAGGATCACTCAATGCGATGATATCTTCGTCTTTTCCGATGGGAAAGCCCTCGATTTGGCGAAATTCAGGGTCTTTCAGTTTCTCTCGCAAGAGTTCTCTGAAGTGTTCTCTGCGAGCATGCTCGTTTTCAAATACTTGTCCCA
>JAJBBD010000303.1 GCA_020532355.1 Candidatus Cloacimonadota bacterium
TATTGATGCTCAAGATTTTGTATCCGAATTGGGAGGTTTCGCCGCTTATGGCTGGGAAAGTGATGTGCAAAATTGCTATTGGGATACCGAAAGTTCTGGAGTGGATTATTCTTATGCCGCAGAAGGACGCACAACAGACGAGATGACTTATCCGCATAGTGCCGATACTTATGTAAATTGGGATTTTACAGATACTTGGATGGATGATCAAAACGGAAAAAACGATGGCTATCCCTTCTTCAAATGGCAAAGTGAAGTTGCAAATACCTATTTTGTTGCCGATACCTGCGAAGACTTTTTCCCTCTCACGGCACATTTTCGAAATCTAAGCAGCGACCATTTTAACGATACTATGCAATACTTTTGGGATTTTGGCGATGGAGAAACCTCCACAGATGCAAATCCAATTCATGTTTTCCAAAATCCAGGGATATATACGGTTAGCCTAAATGTGAGCAATTCTTTTGGAAACACTGAGATCTTTACTCGTACAGATTACGTCACGGTATGGGATAGAATTCCCACGATAGAATTGGTCACATCGGATACAGTAGTATTGGATAATACAGTTATAAATGAAGTATCAGATTATGAGCAGATAATTATTAGAAGCATAGGCGGGATAAACCTTAACATCAATAACGTATACTTTACCACTCAAGATTCTCAGTTTGAGCTTCAGGAATCCATTTCAAGTGTAATTTTACCCCATTCAGAGATAGTTACTATTGGTGTTAGATTTGCACCTACGGTTTATGGTGCCATCACAGATACTCTTCAAATCTCGAGCAACGATTCGGAATGTCCAATCTTAAGCGTTATATTACATGCTGAGGTGATACCTATCCCACCAGCTATTCCTGAGAATGTTCAGATAAGTATGACCGGATATAACGCCCAAATATCGTGGGCTAGCGTAAGTGCAGATAATCAAGGAAATCCGCTGGTTCCAGATTATTATTTGGTATTCTATAACGGATCAGAAAATGTAGATGCAGAGTATTACTATTTGGGCTGGACGGAGGATTTATCCTATCTGCATTCACGAGTTGCCTTACATGCAAGCCATATGTTATATCGAGTAAGAGCATACGTAAACAGTTCTGGTGAGCCAAGAAACCCAACCCAGAAAGGAGTTTTACCGGGTATGACCGAGGCTGAAGTACTTGGTATTATGTGTCGCAAGCCAACACATGGCTATAAATAATCAATAATGGAGATAATATGAAAGATTCTTCTGAATACCTATGTTATTGTGGCTTGTATTGCAAGATGTGCAGCTTGGTAAACGGTTTACCGCAACAGGCACAGCAGCTATTCGAAACCATGAAAGAAGACGGCTGGGAAAGCTTTGGAAAATATGAATATCCAGATTTTGAAGCATTCTGGAAAGTTCTGGATTCCCTCAAACATAAGGATAAAACCTGCGCTCTTTGTCAAGGAGGTTGTGGTGATCCTTCCTGCGAAATCCGCATCTGTGCTCAAAACAAGCACCTTGCAGTGTGCGCCTTCTGTGATGAGTTTCCCTGTGCAAAGCTGGAATCCTTATTTAAGGCATATCCTTTTATTATGGAAAACAATAAACGCATCCGCGATATCGGCATTGAAGCTTGGTTAATAGAACAGGATAATCTGGTCGCACAAGGCATAACCAATAAAAGCCTAATGCAGAAATGAGCTATTTAAGCCCTTACTATATAATAGTTTTAGGTGGAACAAATATGAAAAAGAACCAAGACTATAAAAACTATCCCAATTGGATTAGTATGGAAGTGGAGCTTTTGCACGAAACTCAATATTTCAGCTCGACTTTAGTAACCTTCGATTCTAACGTAGAAATGAAGATTTAAGATACAAATGACGATAAGACGAGCAAAGCAAGAAGATATCGAAGCCATAGCGGCTTGCCACATTCAAAGTTGGCGAGAAACATACCCCGGCATTATGCCCCAAGAAAAGCTTGAAGCAATGAATATCACTGCCAGTATGCGCAATTGGCAATATACTCTGGATCAAGAACAGGTATTTCTGGTTGCCGAAGCATCCGGCACAATATGTGGTTTTGCCGCAGGAGGCGATAACCGATCCAATCAGGATTGTGAAACTGGTATTGGCGATAGCTGTAGCGCTGAGCTGGGAGCATTATATCTGATTCAGAAATTTCAAGGATTGGGAATTGGGAGAGCATTGTTTGAATGCTTTTGTAAAGAAGTTTTGGCTTTGGGTCACCAAAACATGGTGGTATGGGTAGCGCAACAAAACGTATCCTGCGGGTTTTATGCTCATATGGGCGGAGAATTGGTGGATAAAAAAATGCTCAAGGTAATCAATACCAGTGTTCCGGTGATCGCCTATCGCTATTCGAGCGAAATCTTGCAGCAGCATGCTATTCATGTAAAGCCCAAGGGATAATGAAAAAGCCGCTATTGATCCTGATTAGTGGCGCACGGGGCGTGGGAAAATCCACCCTTGCCGATTCATTAAATCGCAGTTTGTCTGCCAGCGTTTGGCTAGATGGCGACGATCTCTGGCGCATGGACCCCTTCATCGTAAACGATGCAACTAAACAAATGGTTCTCAAGAACATCGGCTTCGTTTTGTCTTCATTCCTTAATAGTCAGTTTCAGCATGTGATCTTCTCTTGGGTGATGCACAAAAAGAGTATCATAGAACAGATTTTGGCATCTCTGGATACAAATAGTTACCATCTGATCCATATAAATCTTGCTTGCAACGAACGAGAATTACTAAGGCGCATTGCCAAATCTCCTACAAAACGGGATCCCCAGCTTGCGCTTGCCCGGCTTGCCACTTCATGGGCAGAATATCCCAATTCTCTAAACACCTCTGCGATGAGCCCAGTTCAAGTATTGGAATTTATTGAAACGCAAATTCATGGAATACCCGTATAGCTCAAGCTAAAAACAGAAAATCGTATGAGA
>JAJBBD010000304.1 GCA_020532355.1 Candidatus Cloacimonadota bacterium
AAGAGGAAGCGGGATGATTGGCATCAATGGTGCTGCTGCCCGTTTAGCCCATGTTGGAGATCTCATTATCGTGATTAATTACGGCTTGATGGATAATAATGAGATGCAAAATCACAAACCCAAGATTGTCATTTTAGACGGGAACAACAAGATAGAAAAAATCATTTAAATGAAAGTAATCAAGTCTCTTACTCAGATGTTGGCTTTATGTCATCTCCAAGATGCTAAAGTAGGATTTGTGCCCACAATGGGTTATTTACACGAAGGGCATTTGAGTTTGGTGGATGCAGCCAAGAAAGAATGTAACGTAACTATCGTCTCAATCTTTGTAAATCCAGCTCAGTTTGGTCCCCAAGAGGATTTGGCAAATTATCCCCGAGATCTTGAGCGGGATCTTAAGTTATTGGAAGAACGAGGTGTAGATTACGTATTCTTTCCAGATAAAACAATGATGTATCCCAAAGGATTTCGCACTTGGGTAGAAGTTAGCGAATTATCAGATCTTCTATGCGGAGTAAGCCGTCCCGGGCATTTTCGCGGTGTCTGCACAGTGGTTCTAAAACTGGTGAACATCATCAAACCCCGCTTTATGTATATGGGCGAAAAAGACTTTCAGCAGCTAAGCATTCTCAGAATTATGCTGAAGGATCTTAATCTTACCACTCAGATTGTGGCATGTCCAATTGTTAGAGAAGCAGATGGTTTGGCAAAAAGCAGCCGCAATATCTATTTGAGCGCCCAGGAACGCACAATTGCCACTTCATTGTATAGAGCCCTATATCAGGCAAGAGATTCGGTTAATCAAGGTATTTTGGATGCACATGCCCTTGTAGAGAATGCGATTACCTTGCTTACCCAAGCTGGGGCAAAGCCGGATTATGTGGCAATTGTAGACGCCAGAGACCTAAGCGAAGTAATATCTATCGATTCTCATAGCCGTATGTTGATTGCCGCATTCGTGGGGAAGACCCGTTTAATAGACAATATGATGCTCAAATAGAAAATCTTAGCTTTTTACTAAAGACTTTTCATAGAATTGCACACCCGTTTATAGCAGATTATTTACCGGAGATATTGATTATCCTGGCTTTTCTGATGTTAGCTATGCCGATCTGCCTTCCTTGCAGTATTGCGCTACGCCCAAACCCCGATTATTCAATGGTCTTTCATAAGTATATCTGCATCTTAAACACACCTCACACGGCCATTGTTTTAAGCTATGGTTAATGAGCTTTCAAGTTGTCATTACCTTGCACTTACAGCATTATCACAGGATGAACCATTCTTAACTATCGGCTGATGTATTGGATACGGAACAAAGGGAAAGCAGTAGAAGATCAGGTGAGACTGAACCCTCATTGCCCATCGCTAAGTTTGTATAAAAGCTGGAATTATGACCATACTAATCCATGAATTTATATTACAAAAGATTATATCTTGCAGTACTTTGTAAGTACATCTTATACTCGCAATGCCAGTTTGGGTAAGATCAGTTTGTTACTTGTTTTAAAAAGCACAATCAAGCAGCTGAGTTAATGGATTACTAGGCTTTAAACGCAAAGCTTGACAGATGTATGGCTGCGAAAAAACTGACATTTCATATAAACATAATTAAAAGTCAATTGCGAAAGTGGCGGAATTGGCAGACGCGCTGGACTTAGGATCCAGTAGGTTCACTCCTGTAGGGGTTCGAGTCCCCTCTTTCGCACCAATTTTAGTATTTAACACTAAGGAGAATATAAAGTGCAGGTAGAATTTAATGCCATCAATGCAGTAACAAAAGAAATCAACATCACAATTCCTGCCGAAGATGCCACCAAAGCATGGGAAAAGTATCTTCGCAAAGCCGCCAAACAAGTGGACGTTCCCGGATTTCGCAAAGGGAAAGCGCCATTGAGCCTTATAGAGAGAACACATAGTGCAATGCTAAAGGATTACTTTTTGAAAGATAGCGTAAGTAATTTTTTTGAAGAAGCGGCAAAAGAACACGATATTAATTATCTGCTTTTTCCGGATGTGAAAGACGTGCAATGGGAAAAAGGCAATGAAATGCAAATAAAGGTAGAGATAGAACACGAACCGGTAATCGAGTTTAAACAGCTCGATAATTTAGAGGTTCCCTACAATCCCATTACTTTGGAAAGCGAAATTGAAAAGTATTTGGAAGAATTACGCAATAATAACGGTACCATAGTAGATGTGGAAGAAGCCAGCGAAAACGATCATGTGAATGTGGAACTTACTTATAAGGTTAATGATGAAGAATTGGTAAAAACTGCTTCTTTTTTTGCCGGAACCACTCCGGAACATAGAGCCTTACCCGAACTGATTGGCAAGAAAATTGGCGATACTATAGCTGCAGAACTAAGTGGTATGGATATTAAACTGGTGAGTAGAGACAGTTCTACACCGGTGAATAATGACGAGAAATATCCGGTTAAAATTATGGTGAATTCTATTGAACGGATGCAGTATCCAGAGCTTAATGATGAATTTGCTCTTGATATGGAATTTGATGATATGGCAGCAATGCGGGCCAAAATATCTGAAGACATGAGACTTGCCAACGAGCATAAAAATATGGATATTAAGAACTATGCCATTGTAAGCAAGTTGTTTATAGATAACAAATTTGACCTACCGGTAAAAACCATTAATTACCTTGCGCAACAAGAAGCTGAGAAGTATCCCAACAAGCAATACCAACAGTTTTTAGAGTATCAATATCGGATGCAGATTTCTCAAGAGATGGTTACTATGTACATCCTTAAAGAGCTTCGCAAACAGATAGAGATGGAAGTAACAGATGAAATGCGCAACGAATATATTACTCACGAGGCTATATTGGCAGATCACACGTTAGAAGCATATAAAGAGAAGCACAAAGATGAAATTTCTTCCGATGAGTATCTGGATGGGATTCGCAATTTCTTTATCTTAAAAAAACTTGCTGAAACTGCGAACTACTTCATCCCGGAACCGGAGGAACAAACACCAGAAGCTGGTAGCGATGAAATTGAAGTGCAGGAAGAACCGGTTGAACAAGTATAATTCTGTGGAGTAATAATGAACTATATACCAATGGTTATTGAACAGGTAGGACGCGGTGAACGTGCCTACGACATATACAGCAGATTGCTGAAAGACCGCATCGTATTTATTGGTGGGGCAATAGATGACAATCTGGCAAATACGGTAGTTGCCCAATTGCTGCATTTGGAAGGCGAAGACGCATCTAAGGACATTTATATGTACATAAATAGTCCTGGGGGTAGCATTAGCAGTGGCTTGGCTATTTACGACACAATGCAATACATAAAACCGCAGGTTTCCACAATCTGCATTGGGATGGCAGCCTCTATGGCGGCAGTACTCTTAGCGGCGGGAGCCAAAGGTAAACGTACGGCTTTGCCCAATAGCAGAATTATGATTCATCAACCTTGGGGAGGAACTCAGGGGAGAGCTGCAGACATCGAAATTCAGGCACGTGAAATACTATATCTACGTACTAGAATGAATGAAATCCTTCATCAACATACCGGCAAAGCAATCAATCAAATTGCCAGCGATACAGATCGTGATTATTTCTTAAGTGCTGAGGAAGCACAAGAATACGGTCTGATAGACGAAATATTGATGCAAAGAGATCAAAAGCGGGAGAAATAATTGGATCAGCATAAAAACCTTAGCTGCTCTTTTTGCGGGCGCAGCGAAGAAGATGTAAAAAACCTCATCCGAGGCATAGCCGGAAACATTTGTGATGAATGTATAGAGATGTGTTACTCGATTATCGATGTGAACAACAAAGCCGAAGTAAGCGAAGATTTTCAATTGCCGCTTCCCAGTGAAATTAAAACGTATCTGGATCAGTATGTAATCGGTCAGGAAAATGCTAAAGAAATAATTGCGGTAGCTGTTTACAATCATTATAAGCGCATATTTAGGCAAGATAAGAAAGATGAGATAGAGCTAGAAAAAAGCAATATTATGATGATTGGCCCAACCGGAAGCGGAAAAACTCTCATCGCTCAAACTTTAGCCCGTTTTTTAAAAGTTCCGTTTGCCATAAGTGATGCCACTACACTAACAGAAGCGGGGTATGTGGGAGAAGATGTAGAAAACATCCTCGTACGCTTACTACAAAATGCGGATTACGATGTAGAGCGCGCGGAAAAAGGCATTGTGTATATCGATGAACTTGATAAAATCTCACGCAAGAGTGAAACTCCTTCAATAACTCGAGATGTATCTGGCGAAGGCGTTCAACAGGCATTATTGAAGATTCTTGAAGGGACAAAAGTAAACGTTCCTCCAAAAGGTGGACGCAAGCACCCTCAACAGGAATTTATTGAAATCGATACCCGTAATATCCTTTTTATTGCTGGCGGTGCTTTCTTTGGGTTAGAAAAGATTATCAAAGAGAGAACGGATAAGAAAGCTGTGGGATTTGAAGTTGATTTGGGTAAAAAACATGATGAAAGCAATATCTTCGAGCTTACTAATCCTCAAGACCTTCTGCGCTATGGGCTTATTCCTGAGCTTATTGGCAGGATGCCGGTTATCTGCACTCTGCATGAACTAAGCGAAGAAGCATTAGTGGATATTCTTACCGAGCCTAAGAACGCTATATGTAAGCAGTATCAAAAACTGTTTGAAATGGATGGTGTGCAGCTTGGCTTTGATACAGAAGCGCTAAAAGAGATTGCCCGCATTGCCCTTGCCCAAAAAACTGGAGCACGTGGCTTACGCTCAATAATGGAACGCTTTATGTTGAAGATAATGTATGAAATTCCCGATCGTGCCGAAATCCAGACTTGTAAGATTACCAAAGAAGTTATAACAGATAAAAGCGATCCAGTGTATACGTTTACAAAACCCGTTGGAGCAAAAGCAAAAGCAGCGGGAGAACAATAAGGGCAAAAATAATGAACAAGGTATTAATTACCATTTTGGCGCTGATAATGCTATTTATCGGCGCCTGTTTTCATGATAGCGAATTAATGGTAAAAAACAGCAGTAATGCCGAAGCATGGTTTACTATCGAAGGTGGGCAAGTTCGTTATTTGCCGGCTCAGGGATCTACATCTGTGCAATATCCATCGCCACGAACACTTGTAATAGAATATGCCGGATATCACATTCTTTCCGGCTCAATAATGATGGATATGAATTTGAGCGATGGGGGATACCTGAGTTTAGAGCCAAGCTGTGGAGCCTTGAAGTTTTATAATAGCTCGGGTGGGGATATACGAGAATTGCGGATTAGCCCCTCAAGTCAGAATAATTGGTCGCACAATCTCTTGCAATATTATCTACCCAAACAAAGTTCCGAAATCATCAGTCTAAAGAGTGGGTTTTACGATCTTAAAATTCGAGATAGCTCCAACTGTTATCATTATGTAAGCGCTCAAGAGATTTTGTTAGATACTACTAAAAGCTATGTATTTACGGGGTATTAAAAAGCCGACTTTCATTACAGAAAATCGGCTGCAGTCTATTGTTTATCTTACATCAATTCAATATTGCTCGCTTTAATGTGTTTCATGGCATTGCGGGTATCTAAAATAGCTACATTGCTATCGGCAATTCTTTGATAATCGATGTTGCTATGATCGGTAATAACAATAATTAGATCGTATTTTGTTAGGTTGCCCAAGGGGACTGTTTTATACATCTTACCATTTTTTTCATGATGAAATTCTTCCACATAGGGATCATGGATTTCGAAATCTGCCAAGTGGTGTTCTAATTGGGTTACAACGCCCTCAATTGGGGATTCTCGCATATCTCTAATGTCCTTTTTGTAGGCAGCCCCTAAAAGTAATATCTTAGCTCTGGAAATGGCTACTCCCTGCTTATTTAGGATGCGAATTGCACGTTGGACCACAAATTCCGGCATGGCAATATTTATTTCACCAGCAAGCTCTATCAATCTGGTGTGAAAATCATACTCACGTGCTTTCCAGGTTAGGTAGAACGGATCTATCGGAATGCAATGTCCTCCAACTCCTGGTCCCGGGTAAAAAGCCATAAAGCCGTAAGGTTTGGTTTTAGCGGCTTCGATAACTTCCCAAATGCTAATGCCCATTCTGTCGCATAATACGGTCATCTCATTTGCAAGGGCAATGTTTATATTTCGGAATGTATTTTCGTAGATTTTTTCCATTTCAGCAACTTCCGGCGAGCTGACCAGATGCACTTCAGCATCTAAAATGCTTTCGTAAAAAAGCTTTGCCGCTTTGTTGCAAGCGGGAGTCATTCCGCCAACTACTTTGGGGGTATTGTGGGTTTTATATGTTTCATTGCCGGGATCCACGCGCTCTGGAGAGAAACCTACAAATACGCTTTCTCCCACTTTTAAGCCAGCTTTTTCAAGCTCTGGGACAATAATCTCGCGAGTAGTGCCTGGATAGGTAGTGCTTTCTAAAACCACCAGTGATCCGGGTTGCAAATGAGGTGCCATCGCCCTGGTGCTTTTTGTGATGTATGATGTATCAGGTTGATGGTACAAATCCAATGGGGTCGGAACGGCAATTAGCACTACATTAACTTCTTTCATGCGAGTATAATCTGATGTGGCGCTAAGCTTATTATCTTTTACAACTTTTAGTAAATCCTCATCGGCTACATCGCCAATATAGTTCTTTCCTTCATTTACATGTTTAATGGCGTATTCACTTACTTCAAAACCAAGAACTTCAAAACCCTTCTTGGCGATAGTAACTGCCATGGGTAAGCCCACATAGCCAAGCCCCACTACTCCTATTTTTACACTTTTGTCCTTAATTGAGTTCAATAATGGCATATAACCTCCACTTCGTTAGTTTGAGACACATTTTTAGGGATATCCATATCTGTAAAGTGTTTTCTGATAGAGGTTCGGCTTTAGGTAATTCTATCATGGGAGCATAGTTATTATGCCTTATCGAAGAGCATAGTCACATAAATTTCCCAGATAGCATTGAACTTAAGAAAAATGCTGGACATATCAAACAGCATCCAAAAAATGGTGTTGACTTAGATTATATAAATGAACAATGGAGTAATAAATGAAACCAGAAATTGTTAGCCCCCGCCGAGAGAAGCTCTTAAGCTCCCTTAATGATCAGGATGCCGTTATTCTATTTGCCGCATTGGAAGCAAAGCTCGAGAAATTCAAACAAGAGAATAACTTTCTGTATCTTACAGGTTTAAGCATTCCCAATGCAATCTATTTGGGCTATAAAAGCAGTAAGGGAAACATGGAATATCTTTTTATTCAACGCTCAGACCCAGAGCGAGAGGTTTGGGAAGGCAAGAAACTGAGTATAGAAGAAGCAAAAGAGCAAAGTGGAATATCTCGTGTTTTGTATCTGGACGAATTCGATAACATGCTTACAGCCTATGCCCCTGCTATTAACCGCATATTCACAAATATTGGTCATCAAGCACTTGATGCACCGCTTTCTTATGCGATGTTTCGTTTGCAACCTGTTCGAGAGCGCTATCCGCAAATAGCTATCCTATGCATCACCCAAATAATCACACCGCTACGCAAGATTAAAAGCGAATGGGAAATAATGCAATTACAAAAAGCGATTGATGTTACCGGTAAAGGCATTATGGATATCTGGGAAAACGCTAAGCCCGGCATGATGGAGTATGAATTGGAGGCGATGCTCTTTTATCGGATACAAAGAAGCGGATTGAAGCACTGGGGCTTTGCTCCCATTATAGCTACGGGCATAAACGCTGCTACTCTTCACTACGAGAAAAATGAATGTCAGATAGCTTCCAATGATCTTGTATTGATGGATGTGGGTGCTTCCAATATGAATTATTCTGCCGATATCAGCCGTACTTTTCCTATTAGTGGCACTTTCAGCCGGCGTCAAGCAGATGTGTATAACGCCGTATTGCGGGTTCAAAAGCATATTATCGGCATGATCCGACCCGGAAGAACTCTTGGCGAATTGCAATCAAAAACTCGAGAACTTATTGCAAAGGAACTTATGGAACTTGGTTTAATAGAAGATGCTTCTCAGCTTATGAAATACTATATGCACGGCGTAAGTCACTTTCTGGGAATGGATACCCATGATGTAGGAGGCAGAGAAAGCATGCTTGAACCCGGTAATGTAATCACCGTAGAACCGGGAATATATATTCCTGAAGAAAGTATTGGTGTAAGAATAGAAGATGATGTATTGGTTACAAAAGAAGGGTATTGCGTGCTAAGTCAGAACATTCCCAAAGAGATATCTGAATTGGAAGATATACTTAAGGCACGGGCATGAAAGCAATTTATCCCGGTACTTTCGATCCAATTACTTTAGGACACCTAAACATCTTAGAAAAAGCATCACGCATGTTTGATGCAGTTATCTTGGCAGTAGCAGATTATACGGCAAAGCCAAATTATTTCAGCTTAGAAGAGCGGGTGCATCTTTGTCGGGAATCTAGTAAGCATTTGCATAATGTGGAAGTGCTGAGTTTTTCCGGAATGGTGGTGGATTTTGCAGAGCATCAAGGTAGTAGAATAATGATTCGAGGTCTGCGGGCAGTGTCGGATTTTGAGTATGAGCTTTCATTGGCTCTTACCAATACAAAGCTTAAACCGGAGATAGAGACACTGTTTTTGGTGCCAAGTTTAAGATATATGTATCTTTCTTCTTCGATGATACGCCAACTTGCAGAATTGCGGGCAGAACTAAAAGACTTTGTGCCTTCAGTCGTGGCAGAAGCGCTTAAGCAGAAGTTTCATTAAAAGGAAATATCATGCCTAAGAAAAAGACAAATTCAGATCAAATATCGGTATCTGAACGCAAACTTCCAGCAGATATAAACGCTGAAGCGGCAGTGCTTTCGGCAATGATTATAGATGCCGATGTGGTTAGTAAAGGCATAGAAAAACTACAAGAAAACTACTTCTCCAGACAAACTCATAGAATAATATTTAGAGCCATCTGTGAGCTTTTTAACGATGGGATTGAAGTGGATGTTCTAACTTTAATCAATCGCCTTGAACGCAATAACTACTTGGAAAAAGTAGGGGGTATTCCTACCCTTAACGAATTAGCCGATATTGTAGTGTCCAGTGCAAATTTTGAATATCATCTCAATATCGTAACCGAACAAGCATTATTGCGGCACCTAATTGTTGCCTGCAATGGAATTATAGAATCTTGCTACAGTTCCACAGCACCGGTCAAAACGGTAGTAGATGAAGCTGAACAAGCTATTTTTGCCATAGCGGAATTGCCTCATCATCAAGGCTTTGTAAAGATAGAGCAGATATCCAAAGAAGTTTTATACAATATCGATCAGATTGCTTCAACAAAATCTCCTGTAACTGGGATAGGCAGTGGGTTTGGCGATCTGGATCGTCTTACAGGCGGTTTCCGCCCCGGTCAATTCATTATTATTGCTGCGCGCCCAGCTATGGGGAAAACATCACTAGCCTTAAATATCGCCAGTCATGCTGCTGTAAATCTTAAAAAGAAAGTTGCCATCTTTACGATGGAGATGGCAGCAGATGAAGTGATCATGCGCATGTTCTCATCGGCTTCAGAAGTTAATATGGATAGTATGCTTAAAGGATACGGTATGAATGAGGAGAAACTCATTCGCATTATGCAGGCATCGGAAGTATTGAGTGCCAAACAGATATACATAGATGAAACCGGGTCAAATACTCCGCTTGATATTCGCGCAAAAACCAGAAGACTTAGTGCCGAACTGAACGGCTTAGACTTGATAATTATAGACTATCTTCAGCTAATGGGACTTTCCAGAGAGCGGGATAACCGCCAACAGGAGATATCTGAAATCTCGCGATCGTTAAAAGTATTGGCAAAGGATATGAAGATTCCCGTTATAGCTCTTTCGCAGTTGAACAGAATGCTAGAAAACCGAGAGGATAAAAGGCCTCGCTTGGCAGATTTGCGCGAATCTGGCGCCATAGAACAAGATGCTGATTTGGTTATGTTTATATACCGTGATGAATACTACTATCCAGATAAAACCGAGAAGCCGGGAATTGCCGAGATCATCATTGGGAAAAACCGTCATGGTTCTACTGGAAGTGTAGATTTGGGCTTCGATAGAGAATACACTCTGTTTAGGTCTTTGGATTTCAGCCAAGAAAACTGATATGCTCTCAGAGATTTTTGCGGGTATCGGTGAATACAGCCTCTTTGTAGGAAAGAGCTTGCTGAGCATCAAGTCCTTGCCTCGCCGTAGGCTGGAATTTCTAATCCAGTTTAAGCGTATTGGCTACGACTCGCTGTTTCTAATTATGCTAACGGCTGCATTTACCGGATTGGTGACTGCTCTTCAGGCGGTATATCAATCCAAAGGTTATATTCCGCTAAATCTATTGAGCGTCTTAATCGGCAAATCTACTATGGTAGAGCTTGCTCCCGTGCTCACGGGCTTGGTACTAACGGGCAAGATAGGGGCAGCAATGGCAGCAGAGATCGGCTCCATGAAGGTTAGCGAGCAAATTGACGCTTTACACAGCATGAATATTAAACCCCACGAATTCTTATATATGCCTCGCATTTTAGCCGGCGTAATTGCCTTTCCTCTCATTACCATCTTTGCCAATGCAATTAGCATATTTTGCGCATGGTATTTTGCCAGCATCCGATATGGTTTGCATTATCATACCTTTTTTACCAACATGCGAGCATACTTCGAGCCTTTTGATTTGTGGAGTGGCTTAGTAAAATCCGTCGTGTTTGGCTTTATCATCACATCTTTGGCATGCTATTTTGGCGATCGTAGTTACGGTGGAGCTGAGGGTGTTGGCAGATCCACTACTCAAACTGTTGTGTACAGCTCCGTCGCCATACTAATTATGGATTTTATTGTAGCTTGGATTCTGTTTGGATCGATGTAATGACTTGGCTCTTAATTGTTTTACTTTTCTTACAAGTGTCTTGCAGCTCTCAAGAAGATCATACTTTAAATAGCCAAAAATCTGGTGACCGTGAGATACAATTATATGCATGTGAAGATTTCCGCAGCAGTGGGTTTGAATCTGTTATTGTTCCAACATTTGAAAAGGAGTATCGATGCAGAGTCCTCACCAAGCTGTTTCCGGACCCATCGGCAATGATTTCTGCAGTTAAAACAAATCCGGATAGTGTGGATGTAGTTGTGGGGCTTCCATCTGTATTTAGTGCTTCCGATTCTTTGGGATCGCTATTTTCTGCCTACGAACCCAAAGCTGTGGAAGATCTGAACCGAGCTTGTGTACAGAATAACAACTATCGTTTGATCCCTTACGGTTTTTCATATTTAGGTTTGCTCTACGATAGCTCTGTGTTGCAAGAAGTTCCCAGATCTTTAGGGGAATTACAAGATGAGCGGTATTTAAACCAAATATCCTTGATTGATCCCGCTCATAGTGGTTCTGGCAGAGCTATGTTACATTGGGTTATTGCATTGTTTGGAGATGGCGGTTTCGAGCAAATGTTAAGAACCATCAGAAAGAATGTGCATCGCAGTTATAGCAGTCAAAGCGAAGCCCTGGCTTCGTTAAAGAGCAAAGAAAGCACTCTTATGCCAGGATTAATTACTCTTGCCGCCCAAAATAAGGAACTGGAAAATGAAGCTGCCACAATAGATTTTGTTCTATTCAACGAAGGCAGTTTTCAATATTCAGAATGCGTAGGCATTATAGCGCAAACTAACCAACTAGAACTAGCCGGAGCTTTTGTAGATTTTCTTCTTAGCGATGCCTCTCAAAAAATGGTTGCATACAAGCTGGGCTTATTCCCCGCTAACCGGAAAACCCTACTCCCACCCAGTTTTAGCAGGGTTCCACTTTTACCCTGGCTGGTAACATTGAGCTTAAACAACGAACAGATATATGAAAAAACTCCCCAATGGCTGGAAACGTGGAATCGCATATTTACTCTCTATTAAGGATGGCAATTGCAATAATTAGTATAAATGATGGCTCTTCATTGCCTAGCTTTGCGATAACAATTGCGTTTCGAAGAGCAGCCCTACTTTGATGGAAGCTCATAATCCATCTGGGGAATGAATTTGTATGACTATTAGAAGCAAAAGCCTTGACGAATTTATAAATGGCATAAATTCTCACTTTGAATAAGGAGTAATTTTATGAAAACAGATACAATAATCATAAATGCCCGTCAAATTGCTACATTGGCAAGTGGAGGCAAAGCTAAATATGGCGCTCAAATGGATGATGCGAACATAATCGAAAACGCCGGTATAGCCATTAAAGATGGGATTATCATCGATCTGGGTTGCAGTAAAGTAATTGAAGATAAATACGATTGGGAAGAAGCAATTGATGCTTCCGGAAAGATTCTTACTCCCGGCTTCGTAGATAGCCACAGCCATCCTGTTTTTGTTCATACTCGTGAAAACGAATTTGCCGCACGTTTGGCTGGGAAGACTTATGTAGAAATCGCTCTTGCCGGTGGTGGAATACGCAGCAGTATCGATTCAGTTAGAAATGCTACGGAAGAAGAGTTAGTAGAACATTCTTTGCCCCGCATTCAACGTATGATAGCTTTGGGAACTACCACTTTAGAAGCAAAAAGCGGATATGGCTTAAGCACGGAAAGCGAATTGAAGCAACTGCGGGCAATTGAACGTCTTAACCAGATTCTCCCCATTGATTTGGTGCCTACGTTTATGGGGGCGCACGAGTATCCTACAGAATATAGGACCGATCATCAAAGCTATATAAATATTCTCTGCAACGAGATGCTACCCGCAGTGAAAGAGCAGGGAATTGCCGAATTCTGTGATATTTTTACTGAAGCACATGTTTTTGGAATAGAAGAATCTCGCAGAATATTGAATGAGGCAAAAAGGCTTGGTTTTAAACTCAAGATGCATGCCGATGAAATTGAAGCGATTGGGGGAGCAGAATTGGCGGCAAAGATGGCATGTGTTTCGGCTGACCATCTAGGGGCATGCTCCGATGCCGGAATTTTAGCGATGAAGACTGCACATGTGATACCAGTTCTTTTACCGGCAACACTATTTTCTTTGCAAGCAAAAACGTACGCCCGAGCTCGCAACATGATTGAACAGGGGCTCCCGGTAGCCATTGCTACAGACTACAACCCCGGTAGCTGCAATTGTGACAGTATGAGCCTTACCATGAGTTTAGCCTGTTTACAAATGGGTATGAGTCCCATTGAGGCATTAAGTGCAGCAACCATCAATGCCGCCTGCGCCATTAACCGAGAACAATCGATCGGATCGCTGGAAGTAGGGAAGCTTGCCGACATAATTATTTGGGATATTCCCAATCTGAATTTTATTCCCTATCATTTGGGCTCATCTTATATCAGCAAAGTGCTCAAAAAGGGGAAAACAGTTTACAGTGCACCACATTATGGCATTAAATAGTTATAACATTATCGAAACCCTTCACCATTCAAGACGCTATCTGCTTTATAAAGCTACCAAGATAAGTGACAGCAGTCCGGTAGTAATCAAAACACAAGATCCTGCTCATATCTCCGATAAGTCGTTGGCTACAAGCCTAAAAAGTGAAGCAGAAATAGCGCAATATTTGCAACATCCCAATCTTCGCAAAGGCTTGGGCTGTTTTGAAGAGGGTTTAAGTGTATATTTTGTGGCGGAATATGTTGCGGGAGAAAGTCTGGGAGAAAGGCTCTGTAATAATCCACCAGATTTTCACACGGCATTAAACTGGGCAAAAAAAAATCTCCATGTATTAATATATGCGTCCTCATTGGGGCTAAGCCACGAAAACCTAAATCCCTATAACATCATCATAGAGCCCAATGATAATCTTTCTCTCATCGGATTTGGCAAAAATCGTAGCGCCTGGAAGCATTCCGAAGGAAACTTCAAGTATCCATTGCCTATTTTATATCTTGCCCCAGAAATCTACAAGGGCTCTAAAGCCTCGTTAAATTCTGACCTTTATTCCTGGGCGGTAATTGTGTATCAAGCGGTTTGTGGAATGCTGCCGTGGCGCTTGGATAGTTTTAGCTCTCCAGAAGAGCAAAAACAGCAAAGTATCGATCGTGCCATAATCTTGCCGGATACGAATATGATGCCAGATGGCTTATATAGTATTTTGCTCAGTTGTTTAAATCCGGATCCCAATCAACGCCCAGAGAATCCTCACCAACTTCTTGATCTTTTGCAACAAGAGACTACAGACCTCGATTGGTCTCTTGAAATAGAATCTATACCCCAAGAAGCCAGCTTAGATAAGATTTCACAAAATCCAGAATCTGCCGATATCGGTATCTCAGCTCCGCCTGACAGAAAAGATAGTGTTTCGATTTCGAGTTCCGACCAGAAACCAAGCCAGGCGCTGGAACCGGAAGAAGTTCATATTTCCGCTATTGATCCTATGCCTCCCGATCCTGACTTGCTTAAACGGATACTAGACTTAGCGGAAACAGAATGGAATGCCACTCCACCACTGCTGGCACCGGAAGAAGTTCATATTTCCGCTATTGATCTTATGCCTCCCGATCCCGACCTACTTAAACGGATACTAGACTTAGCGGAAACAGAATGGAATGCCACTCCACCATTGAAGGAACCGGAAGAAGTTCATATTTCCGCGATTGAGCTCTCATTTCCGGATAGCGAACTCATTAATAGGATTCTAATTAAAGCTGAATCAGAACTAAATGTATCGCCAAACAAGAGCGAAATAATAGATACTGAGTTTTGCGATAAAGCATTAGCCGACGCCTCAAGTACTTCAGATGAGCAGTTTGTTTCCTTAGATGAAGAACAGATTTATGAAACACAAGCATCGCAGATTGAAGAACAAACGGCACCTCTTAATGAAGATAAAGAATGGCAAGATTCGGATTCTATCCCAAAACCAACAATTCCTGCCGATGAACCCGCTTCTCATCCAGAGCCGGTTTTCGAGGTTCCCCAAGAGGAAGAAAAGGATCTACGCAGCATGAGAAATAGTTTTAGAGTACTAATGATCTTAAGTGTTTTAGTTGTAGCGTATTTTTTGGC
>JAJBBD010000305.1 GCA_020532355.1 Candidatus Cloacimonadota bacterium
CAAATAAGAATAATCGCACTAGGTGAAGACATTCCGATTGTTGATTACACAAAATGGGATACTCCCACGAAGTCTGAGGCAACTAAGGTATATCAGATGCTTAACCAGATGATCAGATAAGGGGGTTAAAATGCATGCATCTTTATCTGAATTGACAGAAGAATGAGAATAAGAATCACAAGGCACAATTAAAAAAGGAGAAAAAAATGAAGTGTCCCAACTGCTTAGCAGATAATACTGATAACGCTAAATATTGCAAGAAATGTGGGCATCAATTGACAGTCTTGAAAAAGACCTGTGTAAATGGCCATAATTACGATGCAAATCTATCTACTTGTCCCTATTGCCCACCATCGACTTCTTCGCAAAATGTCAAAACAGTAATAGAGGGTGAAGATCGTTGTAATGACAATAAAACGCTTATTGATTCATTTAAAAGAAGTTCCAACCATGCTGATAAGACACGGATAATTAACCCGAAACCAGCTATGAAGAGTGACCGCACCATGATCTATGACCCCAATTCACAGCGATCAGAACAATCTACGCTAGATCCTGAAAATATAGGAGCTAATGCAGACCTGAGAAAACTAGTTGGTTGGATTGTCACTTATGATTTACAACCCAGCGGTTTAGATTTCAGATTATATGTAGGTAAGAATAAAGTAGGAAGAAACGTAAAATGTGATCTTTCCATAAATCACTCATCCGTATCTGATGAACACGCTATGATTTTGTTCCGTGACGGCAAACTGATACTGAAGGACATGCTGTCCGTCAACGGTACTTATGTAAACGATGAAATCGTCGAAGACAAAGTGTATCTTAATGATGGTGACATTATTAAACTTGGGAGTATTGTTTTTAAACTAAGGATTATATGAAGAGGGATTAATATATGAGATATGTGAAAGCAATAGTGGCTTTAACCTTGCTCATGCTAGTTTCATTCTTGTTGTCCGCTCACGAGATAAAACAGCACCATATTGACGCTCGACTATATCCCAGCATTAAAAGTTATTTTGCTTTATCTCAAGATAGTAGTGTGATAGATGATCTGGTAGATGATTTAGCTGTCAACGTAGATGGTAGCTACGAAGTTGATTCACTGAAGATTACAGCATTCAAGACGCTAAACAAGCAATACAATGTTTTGATCTGTATTGATACTTCAGGATCTATGTCTTCCGCTCAGCTGAGAAACATACGTGAATCATTGGGCAAAGTGATAATGGATTTACCCGAAAATGTACGTCTATCGATATCAATATTTGGCAATGAGATGATAATTCTAAACGACTATAGCCTAGATAAAGAGATACTGCAAGAGTCAGTCAACAACATCAAAACTTTAAAAGGGAACACATATCTACACTATAGTATTGATAAGGCGTTAAAGAGAGTTATTGAACGAAAACTACCCGGGTTGAACTCAGTATTATTTATCAGTGATGGCAAAGAAGATGTTATCTATGATGTGGTATCACCCAGAGATCGTGAACAGACTATCGCTAGTTCGCTCATGCAAAGTATTCCTATCCATACTATTGGGTATTCCGTTGAGAGAAGTCCTGACTTTAGCATTTTAGATTACTACGCTTCGAAAACCAATGGTATCTATGGGCAAGTAAAGCATAGCAAGGAATTACATGGTCTTATCGCTAGAATAACAGAGTTGCCGAATAGTCTCCATGAGCTATCTTTCACTGTTTGTGATCTTGCTGGGGATGGCAATTATCACATGGTGAACATCAGCTTCAATGTAGAGGACGAACAATTCACGTCATCAACGAAGGTAAAGTTTCCAGATAACAAAATGCAACACAAGAAAGTGATTTACGCTTCGGGTTTTCTAAGGTATCTGCCGATACTTATCGCGCTAGCTTTTATAGTATTGCTATTTGTGATATTAGCAGTTTGGAGAAGAAAAAGACTAATGCTTCTGCACCATGATATTAAGCAGAAAGAGGATAGTATTTCTGATTGTAGAATTAGCACCGAAGCTAAGTCTCAACCTGAAGATGCTAATGAATCAATAAAGCCGTCTGTCACACTAAAGATGGAGTTCCTATCAGGAGCAGATTCTGGCAAAATCTACATGGTGGATGCCAATGGTGCCACGATAGGAAGAAATAGCGATAATAGCATTATTTTGGCAGACAATGCTGTCTCGAGAACGCACGCGATTATAGAATATAAAGACGATCGGTTCATTATCCGTGATCTCGAATCAGCAAACGGCATTACAATAAACTCACGAAAAGTGTCGCGCTCTGAGATACATCACAATGATCGTTTTTCAATTGGCTCGAGTGAAGGCATTTTCTCAATTTATGAAATGATGGAGACCAAATGAGGCCATTATTTAACGATTTAACAGTAGGAAATCTGACAGACATTGGTTTAAACCCCAATCGTACTAGTAATCAGGATTACTATGGTGTGTTTGAAGGCATGTTTGGGTCATTGTTTATTGTTTGTGACGGTATGGGAGGGCATGCAGGAGGCGAAATAGCATCACACTTGACAGTGGAAACGATAAGCAATTACTTCAAAGCGCTTGGTTCTGTGGACAAGTTAAGCGTCAAGCAGAAAATCTCAGAAAGCATAGAGATGGCCCAGAAAAAAACATCGGAGTATACCGCTAAGCATCCAGACGCGCAAGGGATGGGAACCACTCTCGTAATGCTTCTGATAAAAGAAGATAACTTTTGGTATGCCCACGTAGGCGATAGCAGGCTATATTTGCGTAGAAACGGTACGATTCAACAGCTAACCAAGGACCATTCGGAAGTGCAAGGGATGGTGGATGTGGGAATCCTGACCGAAGAACAAGCTAAAGAGCATCCCAGAAAGAACGTAATAACTAGAGCAATAGGCAGCAAGACATATCACCCCGATATATCCGGACCGAATTTGTTGTTTATTGGGGATCAGTTCCTGCTCTGCTCAGATGGTCTTTCCGGATATTTTGACAAAGATGAGTTAGCTAATCATATGAAAAAAGCTCCGCAGCATGCCTGTGACGATTTAGTCGAGATAGCGAAAGAAAGAGGGGGAAGCGATAACATTACGATTCAAATCATTCGAGCTAATACAGGTAAAAGACCAGAAGGGATTCTGTGGCTCAAAAAACCGATCAACAGAATGAAGATAGCAGCTTTCATGCTCTTAGGGATTTTAATCATTAGTGGAGTATTTTGGACTATTTCAAGAAATAACGATGCCGACAAAATCGAAGTATCAGAAGAACACAACTTGAAATCCGAAGATTTTTGGGAAGCGTGGGTTAAATACTTTGCGCAAAAAGATTCTACGTTAGTAGCTGATTTAAATCAGGCACTGAAGGAATATGAGTATGATGAGCTGAATACTTATATCATTCC
>JAJBBD010000306.1 GCA_020532355.1 Candidatus Cloacimonadota bacterium
CGGGGTTTGATGTGAACTTATGTTCAATTCTTATAAGTTGCTTTTTTTGTCAAGGAAGATCTGCGGAAATTCTCTGAGAGTGAATGAAATGAGTCGGTGACTCTTTATATAGAATTCAGTGATAAAAAGGGTATGGTGGTGCCGGTAGTGGGTATAAAGAGTCACCGAAAATTGCAAATCCGCTCACCGAAAATTGCAAATGCCAAAACATATGCATATCCAAGAATCCAATTGCTTCCATACGTAATCCGTATTGGTATATTGCATATATCATTACGGGTTTTTCTCTTGATTCTGGAGTTGATAATAGTAACTACCACTTGGACAAAATAGTGCCCAATCTGCAGGTTTTGGTGATCAAAACAATGAGATTTGCTGAGTAAATGTCAAGGTGGTTTTCTGCAATTGCTTTTCAGATATTCTTTTCTCTCTTCGACTTATCTAATTTGTCCATTGATCGCTATTTGCAGATTTCAGTGACTCTTTATATCAAGATTGTATATTGTTGTCAACAATGCTTAGGATTTCTTACAGGGATTAAGAGCTACTTAACTCGTATAAAAAGAGAAAGATACCCAATACAAATGTCCTTCTTGGCTCAAGCTTGCGGAAACTGCCGCTTATGGCGATACAACATTACAATTAACCAGGAACATATTTCGGGGCTCAGGAAAGCCGGAGTAAAGGGCTTCCTGAAGCATTGTATAATTATTTCCACATTATCGGAGAAAAAAACAGAATATATCTAACGGTTTATTCTTGACAGAAATCTCCGCAAGCCGCAATCTAGCCCCAGCCTAAAGACCCTACATAGAATGCCCTCCAAGTCGTGGGGAACACCGCCCGGTGTTCCCTACGCATTATTGTATCCCTATTTTTCTTTATTGCTTAGGGCTTTATCTTTCCTAAAGCGCAAGCGTTCCTCTTTGCTGAGTTTTTCAGTGGCATACTGGATAATCAATCTGGCGGCAGTGTTTCGATAGCGATAAAGAAAATCTTCCACATCGTGAGGATGGATCTTCCAGAGTTCTCGCAGAAACCAGCCCATGCCTTGATGCACCACCCGTTCCGGATCTATCATCAATTCTTCCGTAAATTCCAGCAGTTCTCGAATCTCGTATTTCTTTTTAAGCTTGATCAGTGCTACGGGTACTGCTCTTCTGCTCCAGCGTGAGCCAGATTTCAACCATCCCGCAAAATCCTGAAGCGCAACGATATCTTTGAGCAGAAAACGTGGTAGCAATCTGGAGCATAGATGATCCGCGTGAGCCCAGTTATTTACACCAAAATCAAACCAGTTCCTAAGGCCTTCAAATTCCTTTTTACCACATTTCTTGAGCCTTCTTTCCAGCAGCTGGATAGCGAGGCTGCCCATTTCATACTTTGGGTGTTGGAACAAAAGCGAACCCAGCTCTATCAATTGAGATGGCTCTTTCAAAGAATATTCACTCTCAATAAGGCTGGCGATTTCGGCGATATCTTCTACGCTATTACCCCAGGCATTGTAGCCCTCCTTAAAATAGCGGGAGTACTTCATTACGTTTTGGGGATTTGCCCGTGCGGCAAGAAAATCCTCCGCTCGTCTGATAATTGCCTTATACATTTTGGCTTCCTGGATGTGCATCATTACCTCGCTTATCATATCCATTATCTAACATAGTTTGATATGTCTGGCATCAATGCAAGATGTTCAAAAAATGTCAAGCCTCCTCTTTGTGCTACCCAAAGTCATTGGCGTAGCATTAGCCGGGATTCAAGCTTGGATCCTGCTATGGGTGGAGCACTATCCTACGACAAAGGTTAGATAAAGTTACGCTAACTGCCCGGGAGAGCATTCTGTTTCAAGATATTGGCAATGGCTACATTTTTTTGCTTTTGACCTCACAAGAATACGGATTAGCTTATAGGTAAAACAAATAGAGAGGAAAATATGATTAGCATCCATCCATATATAGGCAAAGGGCTATCTTGCGGTTCTCGTTCTGCAAACATATGTTGCGGTTGCTTTTTGCCAGACCATCTGCTTTATTTCATATTTTCCTCCTTATAACGCGGGGCTTAACCATAGCCCGCACGTTGCATATATAAAGATTTATCGATGACTGAGTCGATTCAGAATATAAAGGTTCTTGCAGCTAGATTGGTTTCTACCAAATTGAAGCAGTAAATATTAGATGACTGCCCTTGTTCTTCCTTACTTTGGGGACTATTCATTGTCACTCACGTTTCTGAACTTGGCAAAGTACTTATCGATCTCAAACCGCATATCGATGCCTACCTGTTCAAAAACACCAAGTAACGACTCATAAGATTCGGGTCCTGCCAGAAAATCCCAAAATCCCTCTGCCACCTTGAGCTCATGCTCCAGATCCAACATGCCTCGTATCGTCCACCTTTCATACGGCTTGGGTGCATAGGGATTGTAAGGGATCGCTATCAATGAATGGACCGAAGCCGAAGGATCCATTGCCAAACTAGCAGCCACCCACTCTAGCATTGTGCGCTTGTATCCTTTAAACTCACCGGCATTGGGCTTAGCAGTCTTAATATCGATCAAATACGTCGTCCCGTCTGTTCCTACTAACTTAAGATCTACCCTAGTCGGCCTTACTTTAACCATTTCACCACTTTGACAAACTGACCGAATTTCTTCAATCTCTTGTGGCTTATTCGGCAGCCTATCTCCCACAGCTAAGCCATCCATGATCCTCTGAATTGCATTGTGCGCTTCAGATGATATTTGAGTCCCCGATTTCTGCTGTTTTTCAGCACTTATAAACTGGCTTCCTGCCAAGGAAACTGCTACTGGCTCAAAGATAGAAGTCCCAAAATTTGTATTTAGTGAATGGATAAAGGAATACAGGGCGAGACGGTCTTCTCCCAGAAGACGGGTATGAAATGGCATAACCCCGGGTTCAGGATTATAATTTTGAAACTTCTTCCTCAGGCTTTGGGTTAAAATCTGCCTAATCTCTTCACGAGCGTGGGCTTGAATCGCCACAATTGACTCCTATTGCGCTATGTCTTTAAGATGGAAAATTATCTCAGCATAGGCATTTTTATTCTTTTCTGTTCGATTTAGAACTGGTCTTTTAAACTGATCCACAATGCTCATCCCAGCTCTGCTAGCGATCTCAGGATATAGACCATACTTGTCATTTGACACCAAAAAAACATCGAAATCTTGCGAAAGAAACCTTCTGCAATTGAGTAAAACATCCGATATTCCTTGAATGTAGCTCTGCTGAGCTTCCTTGCCCTGCCCCTTGAAGAGTGGCCCAATCTCAAGTTCGTCATTGCGCTCAAAGCGAAACAGATCATAAGCATAAGCGTGTTGCTCGTGGTAGTCAATCAAGCCTACATATGGAGGAGAAGTAAAAACCCCTTTGATCTTCTGATTCTTAACAATGTCTGCTAAACCAGGATTGATACTCTGTACCTTGTCTATGATATCGACGTTTCGGCTATCAGCTGTAATGCAGACCTGCATGGTGTTTGTGCGAAGGTGATCAAACTGCTTTAGCCGATTTATAGTATCCTTTGTATAGGTTCTCCACCATTTCTGAATCGAAAAAAGCGGCTTGCATATCTTACCATGTTTGCGACAATAGTATGTGCTGGTCACAGGCTCATTCAATGTAGCCAAATCTGCGTGCGTGGTAGCGCGGCAGCTTCGCATTGTTCTGCTCAAGATCACAGCTAATATCTTCCTTGTGGAAGGATTAGAGATTTTCTTGATTTCCTCAAACACCAATTCAAGCTCTTCTCGAACATGCTTGACAAACCACTTCTCAAGAAATGTACGTGGGTCATCTTGAACAAGCTGGATCCCAAACTCACGAATCAAAGCCTGGTATATAGGAAGAAACTGCTTTGCCTTTTCTGAGGAGTATGACTTTTCGTCAATAAGATGGTTCCGCACCTTATACTTGTATTCAGGAGCAGGAAAATACGTGCTATTGAATCTGTTGATCTCCTCTAGTAAGCGGTTTTCGAACTCATTTGACCGAGAATTATGTAGATGCTTGGCCAACACTCCGCTAATTCGATTCACTTCTTTTTGAACATCTACAAAATCATACTTTCGAACCTTGCAACCTGCTACCATAACATTGAATGCGGATACATCTATTCCAATGGCGTGAAGACGAAGCTCATTGGCCTGCACCAACGTAGTTCCGCTACCTGCAAATGGATCTAAAACTATGTCACCTGGTTTAAAGAAAACTTGCTTCTTGAACCTATCCGTATGATCATCAAGAAAATACTCCACTAGTTGAGGTATAAACTTGCCCTTGTAAGGATGCAAACGATGCACATGTTTGGTAGTCTCGGATTCTCTATATTGCTCAAAGGAAAGCGCCCAGTTAAGATCATCCCCCAGTTTTTCACGCCATATCTCTTTCCTGTCTACTTTTAGGATACTGTAGTAATGGCGTAACTCACTCAGAGACACGAAAACTGATCCATTATCTCCAAATCTGCGGATACGACCATATTGAACCAAATAGCTAATATTGGAACTAGTTACATTCTTTCCTAGGTGATCACTTGCCCATTTACTGGCATCTTTTATGCTTACCAAGTCGGCTGCTTCCATAGTATGGTCTCCTCCTATATATCATGCAAAGTAAGTATCACTTGAGATCAATAATATACTATCGGACTTTATGTCAATCAAAATCAGCTTTGAGCCGGGGATATTATCTCAGTTGCTTAGCGTGGTCTTGCTATAAAGAGTCACTGAAATCTGCAAATAGCGATCACTTGGACAAAATAGGTAAGTCTAAGAGAGAATAGGATATCCATCAATTCCGAATAGCTTCCATAAGCTTCAAAAAGTTTACATTCACCCCCATATCATAGGACTCGTGTTTTTTGACGAGTTCTCCTCCGGGGAAGCTTGCTTGGTTGTACCTTATTGCAAAG
>JAJBBD010000307.1 GCA_020532355.1 Candidatus Cloacimonadota bacterium
CTATCCGTTCCCCACAGATTTAGAAATTCCAAATTTATCATTCCGGAAAGCTCACGTTTGCCCGCATTTTCGCTGATTCCCAAAAGCCCTTCCAAGTATGTCATTCTTCCTTCCTGAACATCAATGAGCAAGGTTTGTTCATCAAGAGGAATTATGGAGCAAGATCTTATATACTCGCGCTTTTTGATGTTTTCTTCTGCCCTGATAAGAACTTGGGGGCTTATAATATCTTGTCTCAATAATCCAGAAGCTTGAATAAGGGCTGTTTTTCGGCTAACCTTGTTTCCTCTAAATCTAAAATCTGTAACCTGCTGCTGCCCGCCTTCGTTAACATTGATGTATGCCAAAATGCTCTCTCCCATCACCAACGAATCTAACTGTACTATGGCAAAAAGAAAACCTCGCTGTTGGTACAATTGCAAAACAGAGTTCATAATATCTGGTATATCACTTAAGGCATAGTATTGATTTGTAGAAGTATAAGTATATTCGTGGATTTTGGATTCTGAGAAATATCGCAATCCGGTATAGCGAATCTGCACCTTATTGCTATCGGCTAATTGCCTTATAGTAAAGAGTAGTTTGAGGCTTCCATCAGCCAAAGGAATCAGTTCGGGAAGAGAGATTTGCACATAGTATTGACTGCTTTGAATAAAGTATTCTTTCAAGTTTTCTATAGCTGCATCAACAGCCTCTGGGACATATTGCGTACCAAGCATCAATCCGCTTACCTCAATCAAATCCTCTTTGTTCAAGGTAAAATCGGCATCAAAATCTATATCTTGGATGCTGATAGTAAAAAGCTCCCCGCAAAAGAGAAATAAACATAATGCGAGGAACAATCGTTTCATTATTCTAATCTCTATCTGCTTTCAATACGGCGAGGAAGGCATCTTGAGGAACGGTTACGCTGCCTATCTCTTTCATCTTTTTCTTTCCTTCCTTCTGCTTTTCCAATAGTTTGCGTTTTCGGCTTACATCACCCCCATAGCATTTTGCCAATACATCCTTGCGCATGGCATTAATCGTGCTGCGCGCAATGATCTTTGCGCCAATGGTTGCCTGCAATGCAATCTTAAACATATGCTTGGGAATAACATCCGCTAAGGTACTGGTAACGCTTTTCCCCCATGTATGTGCTTTATCTTGATGGCAAATAAAACTCATTGCATCTACCTTTTCGCCGTTAATGAGAATATCAACTTTCACCACTTGGGAAAGGCGAAATTCCTTGAATGCATAATCCAGCGAAGCATAGCCACGACTCACTGTTTTAAGTTTATCGTAAAAATCGAAGATAATTTCAATTAAGGGCATTTCATAGTGAAGTGCCACGCGTTTTTGATCGATATACTGGATGTTTTTCTGTATCCCCCTACGTTCTTGGGCAAGCTTCATAATGTTTCCGATAAAATCTGTGGGAACTATGATTTCTGTATCCATATATGGTTCTTTAATATATTCTATTCCAGAAGGATCGGGAAAATCGATGGGATTGTGAACTTCAATCTCGTTACCGTTCTTTAAGCCAATTTTAAAACGCACACTGGGGGTTGTGGCAATAATAGGAATGTTATATTCTCTATACATGCGTTCTTTCACGATTTCCAAGTGTAACATCCCCAAAAATCCGCAACGAAAACCATAACCAAGAGCGGCAGAACTTTCTTTTTCGTAAATCAGTGAGGCATCATTAAGCTTCAATTTGGCAATCGCTTCTACGAGGTCTTCATAATCCTCTCCGTTTATGGGGAATATTCCGCTGTACACCATTGGTTTTGGCTCCAAAAATCCGGGAAGAGCTTCTGTACAGCCATTTTTTGCCATTGTGATGGTATCGCCCACTCTGGCATCGGCTACTTCCTTAATATTGGCAATAATATAGCCTGCCTCTCCCGTTTGCAATTCCTTTTGTGCTTCAAACTTGAGCCCCAGATATCCAATCTCTTCCACCTCATATTCCTTATTGGTGCTAAATAGCTTAATTTTATCGCCCTTTCTAAGGGATCCGTGAAATACGCGCACTAAAACCACAACTCCGCGATACATGTCGAAATATGAATCAAAAATAAGCGCTTGCGTTGGAGCTTCAACCACTCCTTTGGGCGGGGGCAAGTATTCAATCACGGCATCTAAAAGGACATCCACGCCATCTCCAGTTTTGGCACTAACCATCATTACTTCGGATTCTTTGCAGCCTAGTATTTCTATCAGATCGTGACGAGTGCCTTCCACATCGGCTTTAGCCAAATCAATTTTATTGAGAGCAGGAAGAATCTCCAGGTTATTATCTAAAGCCAGATACAAGTTGCTCATCGTTTGAGCTTCGATCCCCTGTGAAGCATCTACAAGTAGTATTGCCCCTTCACAAGATGCTAGAGCGCGAGATACTTCATAGGAAAAATCTACATGACCTGGAGTGTCGATAAGATTTAACACATACTCTTGGTCTTTATACTTGTGAACCATCCTAATGGCGTGCGATTTTATGGTAATGCCTTTTTCGCGCTCAAGATCCATGCTATCCAAAAGTTGAGCTACCTCAATTCCCTTGCCTATTACATGGGTATTTTCCAGAAACCTATCTGCCAAAGTGGATTTCCCGTGATCTATATGTGCAATTATGCAGAAATTACGAATGTATTTTTGCTCCATGTTAAAACCTCAATATCTCTAACATACATGATTATTGATTCCATATGTTGATTGTCAGAATAATGGTAAGGGAGGATTTGTCAAGCAGAGGATTTGCTTAAGGAATCATTTAAACTCTTCAATTTATAAGGTCATATCGGATTCCGGATGACAATCTGCCAATGTATCTTGATATTGTTCTGGCAGAAAAACAAATTTATCTGGTTTATGGAACAGCTTTTGAATAACTTATCTATATAAATTACCATTTCTTTCAAGGATGGAAAAAGATGCATATAACTATCTCATCAAAGGCTAAAGACTATTTGTTGAAGAAGCTAAACTACTTCAACTCCAGGCAGCGCGTAGCCAGAATTGTACTAACCGAACGTAGCTGCAGCGGAGCAAAGTTTCGCATCTTTTTTGAGCCAGTTCATATAAGTGACAAAGAAGTTGTAATAGATGGTGTTTCAATCTATCTGCCATCGGAATTATTGGATGAATTTGACGGTTTCTCTTTGGACGTGGAGCAATTCTTCTTCGCTCCCAGGCTTGTGATAGAACCAATAACACAGAGTTATCGTTGTAATTGCGAACAAAAATGTTACAAGTCGGATTTGAGCCCGGCACATAAATGAGGACATAATACATGAAAAGAATTCTAATTACCACAATCTTGGGTCTGTTATACCTATGGCTTATCGCCGCACCTCACAGCTATTTATCTATCGAGGTTGAGCAGCCTGATGGCAATAAGATCAAAATCTTTGCTTCTGGAGATGAATTCCATAATTGGTTGCACGACAAAGAAAACTATACGATTATAAAAGATGACGCTGGATACTATGTGTATGCCAGGCAGGATAATGAACATCTTGCTCCTACTTCACTTATTGTAGGTAAAGACCACCCATCCAAGCTCCAACTACCTAAGGGGCTAAACCTATCAAAAAGACTGATACAGGAAAAATACGATAGACTTGCTAACATGAGAGATTACTCAAACGCAAAATCCCCCCATGAAGGAAACTTCAACAATCTGGTTGTGTTCATCAGATTTAGCGACAGTCCCGAATTTTCCTATCCCATATCCTATTACGACTCTATCTTTAATGATGATGCCCCTGATGCCAACTCTATGAAAAACTATTTTTTGGCAGCTTCTTATGATATGCTGGAAGTGGATTCTTTTTTCTTCCCCCAACCGAATGGGCAAGTCATTGTTAGCTATGTGGATAGTCATCCCCGTGGCTATTACAGTCCCCAAAGTATTAGCAACCCAATTGGCTACAATGCAAACGACGATTGGGCGCGAACTGAGCGCGAACACGCTCTTTTGGCTAATGCCTCCTGGTATGTGGCAGATCTAATCCCCAGCGATATTAATGTTGATGGGGATGACGATGGCTATGTGGATAACGTCTGCTTCATTATTCAGGGCTCTCCAGATGGATGGGCAGAATTGCTTTGGCCTCATCGTTGGGTTCTATATAATGAAGTAGCAATTATTCAAAACGCTCGAGTATGGGATTTTAATTTTCAACTAGAAACATCACTTGGAAGCAGCGGCGCAAGTGTTTTATCTCATGAAATGTTCCATTCTCTGGGAGCTCCAGATTTATACCGATATGTGGATAACACCATCGCACCCATTGGTAGCTGGGACCTTATGGCTTCAAACACCAATCCTCCTCAGCACATGAGCGCATGGATGAAACATCGCTATGGGCAATGGCTTCCTGAACCATCCGTAATTTCACAATCTGGTAATTATACCTTATACCCCGTAGCAGGTTCATCGACCAATAATATATACTTAGTAAATTCATGGCTAGACAATGAACAATACGTTTTGGAGTATCGAAAACCTCATGGAATTTACGATAATACTCTTCCCGGTGAAGGGCTACTGGTATACCGACTTAACGATAGTTACGAAGGAAATGCCGATGGTCCTCCGGACGAACTGTATATTTATCGACCTGGAGCAAATGATAATTATACTCAGGGTAACTTATCTCAAGCTGCGATGTCAGAACAATCCGGAAGGACATTTATGAATGAATCTACTAGCCCCAGTGGCTTTGGCACAAATAGTAATCCCGGCGGGCTATATATTTACAACGTTGGTGCGGCTGGAAATTCCATCACGTTCGATATTCGCTTTACTGATATCCATCTTAGCCACCCCAGAGGTGAAGAAACATGGTTCTCGGGCGCTTCAAAAACAATTACTTGGGTTTCACGAAATCCAAACGGCTCTGTTAAGATAGAGTTTAGCAGCAATGGTGGTGATAGCTGGCAAACTATAACTTCTAGCGCCCCCAATAATGGTTCCTATCTTTGGGAAAGCATTCCAGTACTGAATTCTGATAATTGCTTGATCAAGATTAGCCAAAACTTCAGCTCGAATTGGGATACGAGCATGAAACCGTTTACTATCATCAGTGGAATAGCTGTCCCCACTTTGCTAGATCCGCCCAATATGGCGCAGGAAACTCCTACCAATCCCACTTTTAGTTGGAATAC
>JAJBBD010000308.1 GCA_020532355.1 Candidatus Cloacimonadota bacterium
CTCGATAAATACAAAATCCCCATTCTGGATTATGAGGGTAAACGGTCCGAACCAGCCATCCTTGCCTCAGCCTCGCTATTGGGAGAAAGTTCCCCCCTCCAGATCCTACGCTATTTCGATGGCAAGGAATTCAAGCACAACGGTGACAGCCAGGAAGAGATCTTCGATATTCTGGAGAAGCAGAAGCGTGGCGAAGATGACTGGCGCAACCTGATCGTCCAGGGCGACAATCTGCTCTTTCTCAAAGCCTGCTACCTGAATCAGGACCCTTTGATCAAGGACAAGGTCAAAGGCAAGGTCAAACTGGTCTATATCGACCCGCCTTTTGGAACTGGTGATGAGTATGGGGATACGGGTGGAGTTATGAGTTATAGTGCTAAGTTAGCCGGAGCAGAGTTTATCGAATCCGTTAGAGAAAGGCTTATCTTTCTAAAGCAAATGCTTATGGATGAAGGCAGTATCTTTGTCCGTCTTGATTATCATTTTAGTAACTATGTTAAAGTTGTTATGGATGAAGTTTTCGGATCTGAGAACTTCAGGAATGAGATTGTTATCGGAAGAACAAAAACTGCTTATTATGCTAATGTTCAAAGAACTAACCCTAAGAACTTGAGTATAAACTACGATGTTTTGTTTTGGTACAGCATCCGACCCGAAACTACATTCAAAAATCTTAACAACGAAGTTATTATCGAGGCTAGGGATGCTTACTGGAAGGATCTCAAAACGTTTTACCCAAGACCTGAGAAGAGGTATGAGCTTCTAGGAGTCACAATTGATGATAATTGTAGTTGGATGTGGAAGAAGGAAGACGCGCTAAAAGCAGATCATAACTATCAAGAATTTCTCGAAGTTAATAAAAAAAGGAAAGTTAGCTTGGAGGATTATTGGGAAGAGCATGACAGAGCCATTAGATTCATCCGTAGAGAAAATAACACAGTGAAGTACTGGATTGAGCCCATTAGTAAGGTTCCACATAACAACTGGATCAATATCGAGGGTTATTCTCGCGCATATGGTTATCCCACTGAGAACTCAGAAACCCTTTTAGAGAGAGTAATTGTTATGGCATCAGATTCTGATGAACTTGTTATGGATGTGTTTGGCGGCTCTGGAACAACTGCTGCAGTAGCTGAAAAACTTGGACGAAGATGGATAACGGGAGACTTTGGAAAGCATTCTATATATACGATGCAAAAACGGATTTTAACTATCGCTGATTCAAAGAAACTTAGTTCCAATGAGAGTAAAGGTGATAAATACGGTAAGAACGCTAAGCCATTCATAATTGCCTCAGTTGGTAGCTTCGACTTCAGCCGGATTGTTAACCTAAGGCAGCACAAGGAAGCCTACATCAATTTCATACTAACTCTGTTCAACATCCAGGAGCGCAGTACTGAGGAGCTGATTAAGTATAAGCTGCCCAATATCTATGGCCTGAAAGATGGCGATCCCGTGGAGATCTATCCCATCTGGGAAGACGACTACCTTAAGAGCATCAAGATAGACAAGGACTACCTGAAAGGTTTGGCGGAAGCTGAGGGTGGCAAGCTTAAGGGCACCTATTACATCATCGCCCCGGAGATCTGCGATGTGGTCGGCGATTGGGACTACAAGACCTCCCAGGGCAATGTGGTCAATTTCCGCATCCTCAGCTATCCCTACAAGATTCTCGAGGAGATCAGCCGTTCCCAACAGCTCTCCGAACAGCCCGGCAGCTCTTCAGAGATCAACAAGCTGATATCCTCCACGCGCTTCTACTTCAACCAGGATGTAACTTGCAAGATTGAATGGCATGCTCAAGGACTGCGGATCTCGGATTTGGAGACCTCCATCACGGACAAATCCGGAGCTGAGATCAAGGGCATGGATGCTCTGGCAATGGTTCTTATCGACAAGGATTACGATGGCAAGATGTTCACCATGGAAGCAGCCGTCTATCGAAAGGATATCAAGGATGATGGCATCATCAAAGTGGATAAGCTCACAGATAAAGTTGCTGTGATCGTGATCGACAGGCACGGCAACGAAAGCAAGATCATGGTTCTGGAGAGATAGTATGGCAAGGCAATACCGAAATAAGATCAGCTTATCCGAACTCACCCTGGATATCGATCCCAAGAAATACGACATCGGCAAGTTCGATTTTTCCGAGATCGAGGATTATGTACTAGCTCTGTCCTCCGGCAGGAAATACCAGTTTGATGCCATTCGGCAGATCATGGTCTATCTCTGGGGCGGACGCTACGATTCCATAGAAGACCTGGCAAGGCAGAACTTCAAAAAGAAGGAAGCCATTCGCCAGAGATTTGCCTCAGAAAGTACTCTGCTGTCCCAGATACCTCTGCCCGGCAAGCTCTCCGGGGTCTGCTACATGGCCACTGGAGCAGGAAAATCCTACGTGATCTTTGCCATCGCCTATCTTTCCATCCTCCTGGGGAAGGTGAAGCGGGTGCTGGTATTGGGACCTCCCTCCACCGTGATCGAACAGGGGCTCACAGAGAAGTTCAGAGATTATATGTTCTCTCCCAAGGGATTGGCCTTGAGGGAAAAACTGCCGGAGAAATACAGAAACATACAGGTAAGCCTGTGCAACGCCAATGACATTGTTGATGATTATAGCATCGTCATCGAGAATATCAACGCAGTCTATACCAAAGGCGAGAATGCGATCACGGATATGCTCTTCAAGCATACCGAAGAAGTACTGGTTTTGAGCGATGAAGTGCACCATGCCTATTCCCACTTGAAGTTTGGCGACGCCGGAATAGCTTTTGATTTCGATGGAGATAAATACGGCAAAGGCGAAGATAAGAGTGAGCGTTTGTGGATGAAATTCCTGCGGGAAAACCTCTTGGAAGACCAGAAACTGAGTGAGGAAACCAAGATCAAGCGCCATATTGGCTTCACGGGGACGCCTTATAACCAGAACGATTTCTTCCCTGACGTGATCTTTGATTATTCGATCAAGGACGCCCTGGAGGAGGGGATCATCAAGAAAATCAATCCTCTGCTGAAGATCAAGACCTCGGATGATGATTCCGATCTCACTCAGGATCAGAGATATGAGCAGATCATCCAGACTCATCTCGATAATAAGGATCGCTATTCCTACGGAGGGAAGGTAAAACCCATAAGCATCTTTATCAACAACAC
>JAJBBD010000309.1 GCA_020532355.1 Candidatus Cloacimonadota bacterium
AATCCAGCACATTTCTTAGTTCCGTTTGAAGAATATGAATCAATTATTTCTGCGGACCAGGTGTTTTGTCTATTCACTGACAAAGTATACGACTATCTTTTTTTTGGTATGCCCTTATTTAATGTCCCCTAGTAAACACACAGATAAAAAGATTAAAGGTTTTGTCTATTATAAGCTGTCTCAATTAATTAAAGAATGTTTTGCTTCTTTTGTAAGGCAACGAAAACATTTTTATGAAGGCCTTTGGTACGAATCTCAACAATTAACCATTCTTCTTTAACCCTTAAAAAACGGGGGGTGCGTAATAAAATATTACTTAACATAAGATAATCATTAGAAAAAAATAATAAATAATTATTGAATAAATTCTATTAATTTTAAAGAGGGGAGAAATTATGTTATTTAAGTTTGAGAATCTAGGACCTTTACGATGTGCTGAACTTAAACTTTCTGATCTTACTATAATTTGTGGAAAGAATAATACTGGGAAAACATATGTTACTTATACAATTTATGGTTTTCTTGATTATTGGTGGAAGGCTTATGAGCTGGATTTAGAATCTTCTATTATTACAAATTTGATAGAGAAAGGAACTATTTCATTGTCTACTATAGAGTTATCAAATAAAGCCCAATCATATGTTGATAAAGCCTGCGAACATTATAGCCCAATGATACGGGAATGGTCTTTGTAATTCATCAACTATTTCTGAATTCATAGGACCCCAATAATTCTCGTACAATCCATACACAATTTCATTGGGAATCCAATTACCACTTGAACCCTGGTATTGAAATCTCGAGTATATCTGCCAGTTGCGCTTATCATCTACATCATCATACAGTTTCCATAAAGTGTCCTCTGGGTGATAAATGTTTTCAGAATACAAGAATTCACCGGGTATTGATTCAATTTCTGGGTTCTGGATAAACTCAACCCGAGCACCAAGCCCAGACGTTGCCTGCGAGTATGAGTTTACTTCATCCTCGACATCAAAAACTCGAGATCCGTCGAAATAAAGGACTATTACATACTTTAACCGGGAAGTCCAGCTTAAATCATAATACTTAATAAATTGCACCTAATGCAGTGTTAAGGGAATCAACAGCTGCGTTTCCAGTAATAACGACACCATCTTGAATTTTGGGGTTAAGGCTATTAGGAAACTCAATTACTATTGAGCCAGAGCTGAATTCCCCAGAAACCCCGTTAAGTAAAACAAATGCCTGCACGCACATGATCAATATCATGATGTACTTCATGATAATCTTCTTCTTAGTGTATTGCTATGA
This sequence comes from Candidatus Cloacimonadota bacterium, assembly GCA_020532355.1. Taxonomy (NCBI): domain Bacteria; kingdom Pseudomonadati; phylum Candidatus Cloacimonadota; species Candidatus Cloacimonadota bacterium. The sequence continues at coordinate 1,294 of JAJBBD010000309.1, forward strand.
ATCTAACTGGTTTAATCCCTTTATGATTGCGGAATATCGCAATATATACACCTGCACTTAGAGCTTCGCCGTTATGATTATGTAAGTCCCATTGACCGCTGCCGTCCGAGTCCAGTTTTACCGTACTCACTCTCTGGCCTCTAATGTTATAGATATCCAATTCCATAGGATGTTTTATCGAAGCCTTGAATTTAATAACATCCTTCACGTTTACAGGATTGGGATATACCGATAGAGTGAATACGGGGGGAGTTGCGGTTTCATCAACATTTGAAACTGATAACTCTACATTAAATGTAAATATTATATTATTGTCTATGAAATACAACTTGTCATCATAGGAGAATGACATGCTATTTGATGGGATATACGCATGAGGAGCGGGAAAAGTAAATGTATGTGAGACAGGAAAATCTAGTGTGCATAAAGCACTGAGATAAATAGATTCCGCCAGCCTCACCGAGATTACTACGATGTTATCATTAATGCCATTGATATTAGGCTTTAGATAGCCAAAGCAAAACCAATCGCTTGGTACCGGATTAGATTCCAGCGGGCTGAAGTTCATATACAGATATGTCTGATCTTCAAAATAATCATAATATGACCTAAGAATTCTATCATCGCCAAACCTAACAAATCTGGCACTACCCTCGTTTAGTGACCCTGGGGCTGGAACAACGTAATAATGCAAAGAGTCGGGTGAAGGGAAATGACACTCTAAATATGCTTCATCATATATTATACCAGGATTATGGATATAGAACCTCTCATTTACAAAGTTGAAATCATGATTAAATGACACTCCAATAGTACTTACACCAAACCATGGATCTGTTATTGTTTTAGTAAATTGATAAATCCCTTGAGAGTCATATATGATCCATGTTTCAGGGACTGTATTGTACCCCATCCTAGAGTCCTTTACATACATAAAATGACCATCTGGCATAGAATATACTCTCTTATCCTGTAATGGACTACATTGATAAGCTACTCCATCCAGAAGCTTTTGACTTGTGTTACTTATAAAATTGTAATAAACAAGGCTGTCTTCCAGGGCAAAGACGAAGGAATTCTCCGACACAATGTCAATACGGTCATGCCCATTGAAGTCAGAACCCAATGTTATCTCATCTATGATCCTAAACTCTAACACATTAGCATCCATGCGTAGTATTACTAATCCCTGCGGGTTGTAACTATCTGGATACTGATACACACTATAGAATTTCCCAAACCTTTGAGTGCTGAATTCATGCTGGCATTCCCCCTGGATTCCTGTAACATTGCCAATTTGCACTACATCTGTAAGTGTATTTGTTTGTAAAAGATATTGAAACCCGGTCACTTGTATACTTTCGATATCGGTATTTATCTTATAGAACTGTAAATCACCGCTAGGAAGCTTCATCACCTCATCATAAGGGTATGGGATCGGAATAGAATTATCCAAAGTAATCATAACGTTAGGCTGTTGTGCATACAGCATAAATACAGTTATACATTGGAGCAATGCTAATGCCACCGCCTTTATCACTTTCATCTGAGCCTCCATTTAGTGATACCACTGCCTCAAGGTTATGTGATGCTACATCATTACTAAAGTATTACTAACCAAAGAACAATTTGTAATAATTGAACTCCCTTACCATAACTACAATTTTATATTATTCTATGCCCATATCAATGTCAAGAACTTTTTTCTTTTTCTGTCTCATCCTTGCTCATCCTGATTTGTCAGCATACAGGGTAGTGCTTTCCTGGCTCCGGATCAATAATCACATCTGGAACCAAGGAGATAGCATGACCTAAGCGTTGATGAACCGAATCAAAGCTCAGTTAGTCAGACACGAAGGTCTGCGGCTGAAACCATACCGCTGCACAGCAGGTAAACTGACCATCGGTATTGGTCGCAATCTCGATGACTGGGCTATCTCCCAGACTGAAGCTTATGTGCTCTTGGACAATGATCTCCATAACTGTGAGCAACAGCTATTGGATGAGATTCCTGAGATATACAATGGTTTGGATGAAGTCCGCAAATTGGTGCTGCTGAGCATGTGCTTCAATCTTGGCATCAAGGGACTCCTGGAGTTCAAGAACATCCTGGCATTTATCGGTGCCGGAGACTGGTAACGAGCCGCCAATGGTATGCTTGCATCCAAGTGGGCGAAAAAAGTTGGAATGAGAGCGATAGAGCTTTCTGAGCTGATGAGGAAGGGGCAGTGATTCCGATACCAGTCGAGACCGATGCTATGCTCGCCATCCTCAATCTGCCCAAGGAGCTTGGTGATAATGGCATCTTCAAGAAGCATCGGGGACTGGTAATGGAAATGATCCACACATTGGTTCTGCAGGAGCACTATGATCAGGCAACTCACGATGATCTGCCAGAAGAGAAGCCGCTTCTCGTTTCTTTTCGGTTCGGATTCTGTTTCCTGATGCTGCACAGTACTTGCGAGTTTCTCAATATGAAGACCCTGGGCGATGTAATAGTCAAGACCGTAGGATTAACCAGTCCGCCACCGAATTGCTCACAGGGAGCGAAATAGACGCCTTTAAGGCTAACCTTGAACTGAGGGCACTGACCATTCTCAACCGTTATTGGAGCTTATAAGTCCATGATCGGTATTCCCGTAGTGAGTCCCGGACTCGCGGTTGCGGCTATCGCAGCTGCGATGGCAGCTGGTATCACTAATATCGCTAAGATCAGTGCCACCAAGTTCGAGAAGAAAGCCACTGGTGGTCTCCTAACCGGATCCTCCCACAATCAGGGAAGCATCCTGATCGAGGCTGAAGGTGACGAATATGTGACCGCTAAAGATAGGATCAAAGCCCTGGGCAGGAACCTCTTTGACTTCCTTAACTTCGCCCTCTGGAACAGGTCAAGCTTGCCTTTGCGTGTATGCCTGGTCCCTCAGTGCCTATTTCCAGTAACATAGGCTCATATTATGCCGCTGATGGCACAATCTCTTCCGCAAGCGGTATGAATACCCTGATCGACCTAATTGCCTAACTGAAAGACAAAATCGTCTCCCTCAACCAAACGATGATGGACTCCAAGCCCATCATCTAAGTGATGATCGATTCACTCTCCAATGATCCGGTTAAGGTTGCGGAAATAGCCGACTCAGGCAAGATGATTAGGAGTGAGCTATGATATTACTATTGTGTTTTTAGCGATTGCTTTAGAATATGCAAAGTTGTATGAATATTCAACACCGTCCCGAAGTCCAAGTTTCGATAACTCTTCTAATGAACCGGATTGTGGTGGTGCGTTGAATGGAAAAATCTGATTAATTGAAGCACTGCCTACCGCAAATGAACCACTTACAAAGGAAACGTTGAATGTTCTTTTTGAATAATTTGCATGTTCAATGTAACCTTCAAAATGTAGATTACTGATAGTATCATATAGAGAAACATAGTGATGTTCATCGAATACAGTATTTCCCTTATCGTGCCTGTACATCTGCACTACGAACACTTTCTTTCCATCAAAACTGGATGTATGAGCAACAAGGCATTTAGAAACTTTAGCTAACAAAGATGCCGGTATTAAGCATGTTAACAACGATGGATCAAAAATCAAATATTGGTTCTCGGGGCATAGTGATTCCCAATCATTTAGCGTATAGTTTGAACTAGTTGGGTAGAATTTCATGGTTTACTCCTACTTGTTTTCTAAGATTTTCACCTCAATAAAGAAGTCAATAAATTAATTATGTTTCGTATAGATTTGATTCAAGACAAGACTGATGCTCCCGATTATAATCAAGTAAAGCGTAGTCTTGCCAATACGGCTACCAACCGAGCCATCATCAGCCTCTCTGTCTCTGCCGATAAGCTGCAGTCGGTATCCAACTACAGCAGAGAACCCAAGCGGTTGGTCTTTGAGTGCTTTCCCACTGCTTGGATAGAGGATAACATACTATCTGGAAACAGCGAGTATGAGCTTTAGATCTCCCATTTTGAGGTTAAGGTCTATTGGGATAACTCATTATTCTTTACAGACATTATAAACACATCGCAACTGTCCTTTGATGTATCATCGGGAGTGTTCAAGTCCTATCCACTCAATATGATAAGAAAGATTGATGTTTTAATAAACAATCAGATTGAATGTGATCCTACCATAATCGCAAGTCAGACAATAAATGCAAAAACCAGTTGAAATAATCGTGATATTTTCACCTGATTCATCCTCGTTTTATCAATTTGCAATCCATAATTCATAACTTGTTCCATCGATAACAATTAAGAAATCCACTTGAATAAAATCGTGATATTGCAGACCACTAAAAACGCCGATTTGAAAAAAAAATTTGATAAAATTTGAAAAAATAAGTGAGAATGTATGGAGAGTTGATAGAATAATCTGTAAAATAACTGAGAGAAGATGGTTATTGAAAGCAAGAAAGCATAATTAGCTTGACATATAAGCTACATATTGTAAGGATAAAATATAAAAATATGGAAACTGAGGAATAGTAGAGAAGAAAAATGCAGGATAACGGAATAAAGCCGATACAAAGGAAAAAAACGGGGATTGATAAAACAGAAGCCATAATTTGGTATATCTGTGTGGTTTTTATAGTTTTGGGGGCATTATTTCATATTACCAAACATCTTTATCTAGATGAGAATATGATTCCTGCTGCAATAAAGCAAGTTTATTACCAGTCAGAA
>JAJBBD010000310.1 GCA_020532355.1 Candidatus Cloacimonadota bacterium
AAAAAAACTGCTATATATGGATGTGCAACGGTCTCATTTGGTAGATGACTTTTTTTATACTGCTCCGCTTCTTTGTTTAAAAGTCACGATATCTGAGAAGATAATACTTTGCATCAAAAATCTAAACTAATCATATTTATTCTTGCGTATAAACGATAAACTCCTTATACTATATAGAGTGAAAGGAATATTTATTTAACGGTTTTGAATAATTAGTTCTGACATGCCACCTTCAATTGCAAGATTGCATTTATGTATAGATATTGGTGTGATAAGAGCGGATTTTGTGGCTAAAACTCAACAAAAAATCGGTACTGTGGAATTAAATACACAACTTGATGAAAAATATCCCGTCAAATCTATAAAAAGAAATAGACAGATTGGCGGTAAAATCTAAATATGCACCTAATGGTGTAAATAAGAAAAGAGGTAAAAACAAATGTATGAACTAGCAACTTTAAATGTTATTACAGATTTTGCCACACCAGAACGGATCAGCTTAGCTGTTCGCGTTTTGCTGATGCTTATCATCGGTATTCCGGTTATTAAACTAGTATTAAAGATTATTAGTCGTTTAATTAAGGATAAGCTTTCCTTGCAATCGGAAGTATTAATAGGGCGCACCGTAAAATATGTGTTGTATCTGATATTGCTTGTGATGGTTCTCAATGAATTTGGTTTCAAGATATCTGCCTTGTTAGGGGCTGCAGGAATATTTGGGGTTGCCATTGGCTTTGCCTCACAGACTTCTGTATCAAATATTATCAGTGGAATCTTTCTTATCTCCGAAAAACCATTTATGATAGGTGATGTAGTTGAAGTTGTCGGTAATTTGGGATCAATTGAATCCATAGATCTTTTATCGATAAAGCTCAAGACATTTGACGGTCGCTATGTACGAATTCCCAACGAGACCATGATCAAGAATGATGTGACTAACTTAACCAGATTTGATATCCGAAGGGCTCAATTTGTAGTAGGTGTAGCCTATAAAGAGGACGTACGAAAAGTTCTGGAAATATTAAAAGATATTGCCGAAAACATGCCAGATGCCTTGAAAGATCCAGCGCCACTTATTCAGTTAGATGGTTTTGGTGATTCCAGTATAGATATCAACTTTGGCGTATGGACGGCAACATCTAATGTAATTGATATGAAAACACAACTAATGTTAGCAGTAAAAGAACGTTTTGATAAAGAAGGCATAGAGATTCGTTTCCCACATATATCTATTTATGCGGGAGAAGCATCCGAACCTATAAAGATACAAACAACATCAAAGGAAGTATAAGAGAAACATGAGCAACAAACCCCCGATTAAAGCCGTGATATTTGATCTTGACGGTACTTTGCTGGATACTCTTCAAGATATTGCCGGAGCCACTAACAAAGGTTTGGCAGATATGGGTTATCCAGAACATCCCTTGGACGCTTTTAAGCGATTTGTAGGCAATGGGCAAAACGAACTTGTAAAGCGTGCCTTACCCGAGAAGCATCGTAATTCTCAAGATATCAAAACTCTAGCTAAAAAATTCTGGGACTACTATGATATTGAATGGTATCTTAATACCAAACCGTATCCTGGAGTTTTGTACATGATTCAACTTGCAGTAGCTCGTAAAATCAAGCTTGCAATTCTATCGAATAAAGCCCATTATTTCACTAAGAAAATGATCCGCCATTTTTTCCGCGGAGCAATGATTCGTCATACCAAGAATCCTTTTGGTGTATACAGTGGCGAGCAAGTTAATATTGCCACAAAGCCGGATCCTACATTAGCTTTGGAATTAGCTCAAAAGCTAAAAATTGATCCTTGCCAGATTGCTTTAGTGGGAGATATGCCTGTAGATATTCAAACTGCAGGAAACGCAGGCATGATTGCTATTGGTGCTGCTTGGGGTTTTGCAGGCAAAGATGCTTTAATCGCTGCCGGTGCAGAGATGGTGTTTGATACTCCAACAGACTTAGCCAACTATCTAGAAACGCAGCCAATTATATAGTTATCTGATGATAAGTTTCAGAAAAGAGTTGTGGTTTAATACCACAAAGAGGCGAGAATACATTAATATTACAGATCAAGTGCAAGCCGCCCTGTTTGAATCGGGGGTCAGGGAAGGTTTGCTCTTAGTAAATTCTATGCATATTACAGCCAGTATTTTTGTTAATGACGATGAATCTGGATTACATGCAGATTTTGAGACTTGGTTAGAAAAACTCGCACCGGAAAAACCGTACAATCAATATCATCATAATGGATTTGAAGATAATGCTGATGCTCATTTAAAAAGACAATTAATGGGACGAGAGGTTGTAGTTGCCATTACAGATGGTAAGCTCGATCTGGGCACCTGGGAACAAATATTCTACGGCGAATACGATGGCAAGCGCCGAAAACGAGTATTAGTAAAAATAATTGGCGAATAACAATGAATAGCCTTGGTTATGCCAAGGCTATTTTTATTAAACGGAACCAGTAATGCTCCGATGAGATTGAATCAAGATGTCATTATCCGCAATCACTTGAAATAATAATACAAGCCTCCAGCAGGGATATACATGGTTAAATCATCTTTATAGTTCATTGTGATTGGGATTTCTATGCTTAAGTGAAAGCGATCCGAAAGTGAGAACTCAAATCCGGGACCCACACCTAAAGTCCATCTATCTCTCTGTTTCCAACTACTCTGTGTTCTAGATGTATAAAGTCGCTCTGATCTGAAAGAATATGAGCCGCCTGCGATTATATAGAAATTGTAGGTTTTGGCTTCGAGTAAGGGGATAAGATAATTTGCTCCCAAGAGGATTGTTCTTTTACCGTGAACAATGGGGTTTTCTTCTGTAGGAGAGTAACTAAAGCTTGGGTTATCATTATCGGAAGTATAAGCAGCTAATGTGCCCTGAATACCGCCAATACTACTCCAGTGACGAATACTGTAGCCACTTCCAGTGGATGATCCAAAATGAAGACCCATTGCCGAGGAATAATTGTCAAAAGCCATAAGGTACGATAAGCACGATAGAAGGATAAGCATAATCAATTTCTTAAGCATTTATTAAGCTCCTAAAAATAATTAAATGCATCCTCAAGTATGGCATGATAATGTCAAGTATAAATGTAAAGAAATGCCCTTTCACATCAATAAACAACAAGTCAGACCCGAACAAGAAAGAATAGTCAGGGATTATCTGCAAAAAGGGTTACTGAAGATTGCAAATGGCCGATGGATTAAACCCAAACTATGCAAATATTGGTTGGACGTAAGGATATTATGAAAATAGGCTACACATATTTTTTACGTATTTGAGTCTGAAAGATTGTTGGGCAAGCTTGCGTGAAGGTATTCAGCCTTTAACACAGCATCCCATGTTGCAGAGCTTTTGGGCTGCCAAGCCCCGCGTGGCAGTGGCGACGGAGTACCCAGAAAGCAATGATCTGCTGCCTTTGTGGCAAGCTGAGTTTTGCCACTCCATACTCTTGCCCGCCCTACTGCACAAACAAAGAATTTGCTCCAATCCATATCTCAATCCATCAAGCATAAATTATCGATAGTTACTCTTGCCCTCATCATATCGATTAAGCTTTATATCGGCTTAATCCATGCCTATTAATAAGCTATAAGATTGGGGGAGAATAATGGTATGCTAGCAGTAAAGACCTTATTTAACAAAGACATGGGATAGTGGCATGTACAATTGAAGTTGTAAATTGAACAGGATGCGGCTAAATATCACCTTTATTTTTGCGATATTCCCATTATAAAACTATGAATTCCGATTATTGCTATCAAGTTACTTGATAAAATAGATTACATTTAACACCATCATTGAAGATAGCTATAAGTCTTTTTCATTGCTTTTGCAATGGTCACCTAACCTGTAACATTTAACAGGATGAGTAATGAGGCTAGATGATAAGAGGAATAATCGACTTTTAGGCGATGAAATGAAAGAGCCTCTTTGTGATGGAGGCTCTAGATAAAATTGAGATCTTAACTACAATAGTATAGTCTGGTATTATTCGTATCGTAAGGCATCAATGAGATTCAGATTGGCGGCTTTTTTAGCGGGATACCAACCAAAAAAGATTCCGATACCCATCGAAAAACCTACTGATAGCATTATTGACCACATGGTTACTGCTATATTCCAATTCATAATTCTACTAACAATTCTGGCGGCACCAAAGCCTAAAAGAATACCCAAAATTCCTCCCATAATACTGATTGCCATTGCTTCGATTATGAATTGTAATAACACATCTCGTTTGCCGGCTCCAACAGCCATGCGAATACCAATCTCTTTTACACGTTCTGTTACAGAAACCAACATAATATTCATGATACCGATTCCTCCAACAAGCAGAGAGATACCGGCAATTGACGCCAAGAGAATCGTCATAGTATGAGATACACTATTTGCGGTTTCAGCAAGATCTGTTTGGGAACTAACTACAAATTCTTCGCTAGAGGTACCGCGATGTCTTGCTTGAAGCAGATTCAAAATATCTTGTTGAACCAAATGAATGGCATCTCTGCTTACGGCGGAAACCATGATACTCATGTTGCGCCAGCGATGTCCCAATAGCCTTTGATAAACAGTGGTATAAGGAGCTAAAACGGTATCGTCTTGATCGTTTCCCATTACGCTTTGACCTTTTGCAGTTAGAACTCCGATAATGGTAAAAGGGATATTTCGAATGCGAATTATCTTTCCAATAGGATCGATGTCACCAAATAGATTATCGGATACTGTTTTTCCGATTACACATACCTTATCTCCGTTATCTACATGCGATTTGTAGAAAACATCTCCTCTGGAGGTTTGCATATCTCTAATAAAGAAATAGTCCGCATCAACCCCCATTATTCCAGTACGCCAGTTTTTGCTTTCATACTTAAGCTGTCCCCATGTGCTGTATACAGGAGAAGCATACAATACACCATCAAGTTGATTGCGCATAGCCTCAACATCGTCCACGTTTAACAGATTGCCACCGCCAGCAGCTTGACGCACTGCGGACTGGCTGAAATTTGAATACACCATTATTACATTGGTGCCCATAGAGTTAACTTGATCTTCAACTATCTTTTGTGCTCCCTGTCCAATGGCAAGCATAGCTATTACCGCTGCGACACCAATGATGATGCCTAGCATGGTTAGGAAAGTTCTGGTTTTATTTCTGGTTAAAGATTTCAGAGCGATACGGATAATTCCCAGTACAGACATTAATCCTCCTCATCCAGTTTTGGCAAGGTTAGCAAATCGTTTGAAGCAGATCGTGCGGTGGGATTTACCTTATCCGAGATTATTTTTCCATCTCTAAAGGTTATGTGGCGGTGAGCATATTGGGCAATATCGTATTCATGGGTAACAAGAATTACAGTTTTTCCTTGAGCATGGAGTTGTTGAAAAACAGCCATTACTTCTACACTGGTTCTGGTATCCAAATTACCGGTGGGTTCGTCTGCCAGAATGAAAGAAGGGTCGTTTACAATGGCGCGGGCAATAGCCACACGTTGTTGTTGTCCTCCAGAAAGTTGATTTGGGAAATGCTTTGCTCTATCTTCTATTCCAACCGTTTTAAGAGCGTTCAAGGCATGTTCGTGACGCTGGTGCAGACTATACTTTCTGCAATATAACAAGGGTAACTCAACGTTTTCTAAGGCAGTTGTACGAGGGAGTAAATAAAAGCTTTGAAACACATAGCCTATCTTTTGGTTACGAATAATAGTCAACTCATCTTCCGACATATTATGGACGGGGATGTCATCCAATATATATTGTCCTTCACTGGGCTTGTCTAGGCAGCCTAAAAGGTTCATAAAAGTAGTTTTACCGCTGCCACTAGCGCCCATGATGGCGATAAAATCTCCCTTTTGAACTTCGAGATCAACGTTTCTTAGCGCATGTACGTGGATGTCGCCCATAATATATGTTTTACTAAGATTCTTTGCAGTTAAAAGCTTATTGTTCATTAGAATCTTCTCATTGTGGGAGTAGAATTTGATGCTTGTTTGGGATCGTTGTATATTACCCCGGTTACCAGTATGGAATTTTTATCTAAGCCATCAATAAGTTCTACATAAGCACCGTCAGATACTCCGGTTTGCACTGCTCTTGGAGTTGGCTGGTTATCTTCCAATACCCACACTACTGCCATGCGATTTACTGTGTTTGTTTTAGTGGCCATTTGTCTGAGGTTTCCAGGCTTTTTTGAAGAATTTGTCTTTGTGGAATCGCTGACTGCTTCTGCGGTTGGTTCTTGTTTCTTTATTGCTTGTTGCATAGCTATTCTTCCTGCATTAAGTAAGTCGTCTTCCCATTTCAAACCAAATTGTTCCCATATTTCTTTGCTAGGGCGAAATCTGGTTGCACTTTCCGGTATGCGCAGGACATTGTTTCGGGCATTGATGATAAAGGTAACGTTTGTGGTCATCCCTGGCAGCAGTTTACGATTGGGATTACTGGCATCGATAACAACGCTGTAGGTTACAACATTGGATTCTGTAGAGGGATTAAGTCTTATTTGTTGCACAGAGCCTTCAAATCGCTGATTAGGATGTGCATCAACAGAGAATTCAACCGGCATTCCAACAAGAATTTTTCCGATATCTGCTTCATCAACTCCAGCAATGATTTGCATTCTATCAAGATTATTGGCTATGATAAATAATGTGGGTGAGTTTAAGCTTGCTGCAACTGTTTGACCTTCATCGACAGCCCTAGAGACAATAACTCCATCAATAGGGCTGGTTATATGGGCATTGGCGAGGTTTTTTTCGGCTCTCTGTAAACTGAGTCTG
>JAJBBD010000311.1 GCA_020532355.1 Candidatus Cloacimonadota bacterium
GGATTATTATGTAAAAAGCCCCTGTATCAATAGTGGCTGTTCGGTAATCAACGGTGAAATCCAAACCGATCCCGACGGCACCCCTCCGGATATCGGAGCGATCTACTATCCGCATCATCATCGTGTGTACTTCCCTGCTAATGGTCCGCAGCATCCATCCGGAATCCATTGGCTATCATTCCCGGTGCTGGATGACCGAACGTTCACCAATGGGGTTTATTGGAATGAACTTGGGTTTATGTTTGAAGCTCACATGCAGGGGCCTCCCAACAATCCTTCGCAACTAAGCCAGATCCTATGGAGTTATGATGGGGAGGACGGGAAGATGCATCATGATGAAAGTAACTGGTTCAATACCGATCATCCGGCCACCCAACCTAAAGGCTACAAAGTAAAATTCAATACAGGTGTTCTTCCAGACCCGGTAGTCGTAAATGGGTTCAAGGCGGATGCGGACACCACTCCAGTCGCTTGGGTAGTGGCGATCAACCATAATCCGTTTGTGAATAGCATAGGCTATTTTCTGCCAAACACACATAGGGCCGGTGATGCTTTGTCGCGCTATTTGCCGGGTAGCAACCGATTAAAGTATCTGGATTACGTGCATACCATCAAGACCCGAAATTGGAGTACATACAGGCTAAGAGAAGAGTTTGGCAGTCCCTGGATCGTCGATCCCAATAGATACACTCTATCCGAGGGGGACATGCTGGAATTGCTGCTCCTGCCCGAAGCACCCCGGGAGATGTATTGGAATACCGGGTTGCCCTCTACTCCACCTGTGATCAGGCCTCGGGCGACAGCTTTTGAATATGAAGAACAGCTGGATTACACGACGGTATTTGTGGAATTCGATCCGGAAGACCTGCCCGATGAAGTAGGCCTGTATGTAAATGGAGAATGCATGGGAGCTTCTGTGGTGGATAGCACTTTGGTAGATATATGTCTTTATCCGGATGGTGCCAAGAATGCCGGCGAGCTGGAAATAGTGTTCTTTCACGGGGGCAAAGGTAAAAAGACAGTCCGGGGATGGAGAACCTATAACGCCGACCGGATGGTATTTGAAAACATTAGCTTGAGATCAGACCAGATCGGCAGATATGCCTACATCTCCTTTACCGATGATGAAGGTGAAAGCCTGGTTCCGCTTCAGACCAGCCTGAAAGGAAACTATCCCAATCCCTTCAATCCCAGCACCAATATCTCTTTTATCCTGGCTAATGAGACGGATGCCCGGCTGGAGGTTTACAACGTCCGCGGACAAAAGGTGAAAACCTTGTGTAATACAATGCTTGCCAAAGGGAAGCATACGGTAGCGTGGAACGGTCGGGACGATCACAATCGTCAGGTCTCTTCCGGTATATACTTCTATCGCCTATCTACCCCTGAAGGCAGCTTTACTAACAAAATGATGTTGATGAAATGAAGAATCTACAAAATAGAACTTTGAAAGGTATAGCTCCTGAGCTGCACCTTACTGACAATGCCCTCCGCTTTGCCGCCGTGCAAAGCAGGGGAGCTTTTATGCTCAGGCTTATACCGGTATTCATGCTCTTATTTTTATGTTTTAGCGCTCATGCCGCCACCCTGGGCGTGGCACTGGACGGCTCGCAAGCCTTCACCGTGATCCAGGAGGCTATCAATGCCTCTGCCCATAGCGATACCGTATTGGTCTATCCGGGTAGATACTATGAGAATGTGAGATTCAATGGTAAGAATATCACTCTTGCCAGCCTGGAACTGCTTACTGGAAACCGGGGTTACGTTTATTCCACGATAATTGATGCAGATTTTCGGGGAGTGGGGATATTTGTCAATGATAATGAGTCATCAATAAAGATTCAAGGATTTACAGTAGTGAATGGAACAGGACATTACACTGAGCTTTATGATTGGACCACGGGCGGCGGAATTGCAGTTGGCAGAATGAGTGGGCAGAGGCAAGCAGAGATAATCAACTGCCATGCAACAAACAATCGAGCAGATAATGGTGCCGGAGTGTATTTGGGATACTGCCAAGCTTTCTTGAGTGGCGTAAGCATCCATCACAATACTGGAAGCTTTGGGGCAGGCATATATTTTGCTGGATCAATCAATCAATATAACGCCATCTTCGATCCCGTCAACCGCTGCAGCATTTACAGCAATTACGCAGCCTTTGGCAGTGATTTGTATTTTTACAATGTAAACTCCGTGCATGTGGTGGTGGATACCTTCACAGTGGCCAATCCCTGGAATTTTTATGCCACTGCCATACCCGCCAATCCCAATATTAGCAATCCCTATACTTTTGATATCCTGAACACCGTGCATGAGGAGGTAAATCACGATCTCTATGTGGCCCCCTGGGGTGATGATGCCAATAGCGGCATTAGCCCTGCCCAGCCCATGCAAAGCATCTTTATGGCAATGTATCGCATCGCTTCGGACAGTGAAAATCCTAAATCTGTGCACGTGGCAGACGGGCACTATTCACCCTCGCTGAACGGACAGCTATTTCCTATCCCGATCAAGAGCCATACCCGCCTGGTCGGAGAATCCCGAGAGGGGACTATTCTGGATGCGGAACATAAAACAACAGTTGTCAAAGCACCAGCACAGAGCCGGGGCTTGGTGGCTGAAAAACTAACTATTATCAATGGGAAAAGAGGAATAAGTTATGGTACGCGCTCAGAAGACTATGCTGTGTGTGATGTCAATATTGCCAATATCTTTGATCCCCGCTTAGTTACTGGATTTTCTGGTTACAAAGGTATAGGAAATATTAATATCAAAAACTTGTCGTTAAGCAATGTGTCCTCTACAGGAACATCTTACGTTTACGATCAAAAAGATCTGTCGGGTTCATTAAGCTTATCCAATTTAGAGATTTCGTCTTGTGAAGCCCCAGAAATGGATGCGATATACATTTCTTCAAGAAACGAAAGTGATGTTTTTATCGATGGCTTGGAGGTTCACAATAACAGGAGTACGATATCAGGCGATTTCGGCTTTAACTCTATGTTTCAGATCTCACCCTATAGTATATACGGGGAACGCCTGCGCATCGAGATAAAGAACTCCGCATTCTA
>JAJBBD010000312.1 GCA_020532355.1 Candidatus Cloacimonadota bacterium
GAAGCTATTCTTCAAGCCCACAGAGAATGAGATGAAGGAGCACGCTCAACTGCTTAACAATGCTATTAGCGATATTCCGGTGAAGGAATGGACAAATCGGTTGGCAAAACTCCAAAAGGGTGAGTGTTGGGTTTTGGGAAGGCATCTCGATGATTTGTCTGGAGAGCTAAGACTAAGAGCTCAGAAAGTAAAGATTTCATCACTGGAAGACAGGGGTTTCAATGGCTAAGAAAGTGGTGAACACAAGGCTTTCTCGCAGTTTCCACATGACTTTTAAACCAGAGCGTCAGTATATCAACGCCCTGTTGAGATTTGCTGCTGCTGGAGAAGAGGGAGACTATCAAAGGATCGCTGATATAACTGGCATCCCTACCGGAGAATCTTCTGGAAAAGTGCCAGCCACAATTGACTATTGCATAGGCATGGGTTTGATTTTAATGCTTGGAAACAAAGGCTCATTAAAGAAACCTGAACTCACCAATTTGGGCAGAATCCTACTGCTTGAAGACCCATACTTGAAATTAGAGATAAGTCAGTGGTTGTGCCATTTAAATATGTGTAATAGAGAGTTTGGTGCTGATGTTTGGCATCATGTATTCTGGACAGGATATCACAGTCTTGGTGAGGCTTTTAGCAGAGAGAATCTTGATGCGATGTTAAGATCAATCTACGGAAATACTAATCGAGGTTTAATTGGCCCCCTGGTTAGCATGTATGAGGATGATGCCTCATTTAAACTATGTGGAGCTCTATCAGAATCCGATCAGATAATATCCCGAAAAACTGCTCCTATTAAGGATGAGATGGTTCGCGGATATGGTGCTTGGCTGATTAGCGCTTGTGAGCAATATTTCCCAAAGCAAAAGCAAGTTTCTGTCACAGAGATTGAGCAAAAGACAGGTTGGCTTACTATAATGGGTTGGATGGGGAGAGATCTGTCAACGGCTCTCGATTTGATGGAAAGAAAGGGGATAATCAAAGTTGATAGACATATGAATCCCTGGATTATAAGTCCTTTGTATTCTGCAAAGGATGCATATAAAAACATGTTCAATGATATGATTTAATACGGAGGCTATGATTAATTGTGAAAGTGAGTGATATTGTAAGATTTCGAGGTGATCGCCTTTTTAATGGCGCAGTTAACATTGATTGGTATTTGTCTGACCCTGATAAAGCACTGCAAGCAGCACGAGCGTTTGTCTTTCACGGACCTAACTATCATGGGGTTTTACAAGATGAAGTAGGTTTCGATCATGGTCATTATTTAATCGATACCGCAAGCATAACAAAGTCAATCCTGAGAAGAGCCTATGGACTGGAAGATGTGCCATTTACACTGGCAATAGCAGGATATGGTACGGGCAAATCGCATTTGGGGGTCACAGTTGCTGACCTTTTAAGTAAGCCGCAGAGCAATGAATCCAAAGAGATTGTTGAACGCTTGGGAGCTGCCGATAAACAAATTGGGGCAGAGGTTCGAGTCATGATCAGCGAAATAGAAAAACCATGCCTCGTCGTTGCCCTAAACGGCCTTCAGGGGTTTGATTTTATCTATGAGCTTTCCCGACAAATAATCCAGGTACTGCAGCGAGATGGGCATGATTCGAGGTGTATAGAAGACCTAAGGCCCAGGTTCAAGCAAGCCATCAAGATGTTACAGTGGGTTAACAGTCCTCAGTTTCTTGGCGAACTTTCGGAGCTATGTAACGGACTGGCTTTACCCGAGATTATTAAAAGTTTAGAAGAGCAAGATGAATCAACTTATAAGAATGTAAATCAATTCCTCAGTAACCATGATATGCAAATCAGAAACTTACAGGGAGAATCGGTTCGAGACTTAATCGGCAAAGCAGTTGATGAGTTCTGTGGAGAAGGCAAGCCATATCAGTCGGTAGTAGTTCTTTTCGACGAGTTCGGAAAATACATTGAGTTTGCATCCACGAAGAGTCATTTAGCTGGTAGTGGTGTACTTCAAGACCTCTTTGAAGCTATACAATCCTATTCCTCTCACGCATGTTTTATTGGCTTTATCCAGTTTGAGTTAAACGCTTATCTTCAGCGTATGGCTCCCGAGTATAAAAACGAAATGCAAAGGTATATTACCCGCTATCAGGCTGCAAATAAGCTCTATTTATCCACTAATTTGGAGACGCTAATAGCGAACCTAATCGAGAAAAAAGACACTAACTACTTGGACAATAAGTTCGATAATCAATATGCTATCAGTGAGTCTGTCAAAGCTCAATCAAATCTTAATCGCTGGTTCCCTAGCTCAAACAATAATCACGTTTGGAAAGACCCAAAGCAGTTTCATTCTATTGTCCGCAAGGGGGCATGGCCTCTCTCACCATATAGTGTTTGGTTACTGTACTACCTTACAGCAGTAGGAGGTCACTTACAAGAACGCTCTGCTTTGGCTTTGTTAATCGAAGCTTTTAAGCAGTTTGACTCTCATAAAATAACTGAAGGGTCTGAGTGGGAAATGGCTGCCGTTGATTTGATGAGTGAATCCTTTTGCCAAGAGCTCTTAAGTTCCGAAGAGAGTGGTAGCCAGGGATCGATAATGCAGGCATACAAGACGGTGCTTTCAAAGTACTCTTCACGTTACTCAGTTAATCAGATCAGGATATTAAAGGCCATCGTATTGAGCTCAAAACTTGGGTTAACTGCATCCAGTAAGACAGATGCCTATCTTTCAATTTCTGCGTTGACTGGGCTGGCACCGACAGATGTGAATACGGCGACAGAATCTTTACTCAATGAGTATAATGTCATTGAGTGGGACGAGGCTTACAAGTGTTTCGATATATTGGGAGATGCCCTTCCACGTAGTCAATTCATAAACCACTTAAGAAGGCTTTCGGGTACTTACGATGATAACAGCAGATCTCAGCTATTTGTTTCGAGTATAAAGAACTGTTGTGAACTGATAAGAGACATCCCGAGTGACTTTGCAGAGGAAAACAAAATAAGCACTACAGAATGGACATTCCATGCTAAAGCGGCTAATCTTGATACACTTCCTCAGCAGATAGCAATAGAATCAGAAAGATGGTCTAAGGCTGAGACAATAGATGAACCCCGGGGAACAGTCTTGTACACGTATCTTGGAGAAAGCATAGATTATGAAAGCATAGCCAGAGATACATTACGGATGCTAAAATCCGTTGCTGAATCCTACAAAGTCAAATCAATACCAATCTTGGTGGTTCTACTTTATGATGAAGAAGGGAAACTAGGGCAAGAATTAGCAGAGCTTTCCATTGTTAGTAGCATGTCTACAGAAGATAAGATGAAATTCGGTAATCTGATAGACGCTCATAGACTCAAGCTGGAGCATTCAATTACGGAGAATGTCGAGATTCTACTAAAGGAAAGAAGGTATGTAGCCTTAACAAAAGCAGATATTCAAGGGATTCGACTAAGCAGGGTAGCCACAGAGTTATTCAAGCAAATCTATACTAATCCAATACCTTTCCCATTTGATGGGTTCTCCACCGCAAAAGGAAATGCTGCAGACACATGTTCTATTCTCACCCGTGAACTTATGCACGCTACTCTCGATTATCACAGTATTATGGCGAAGCCAGTAAAAGACAAAAACAGGGCAAACAGCGTTCTTAAGGAAGCCTGGGGCTTGTTCTCAAGCAACGGAAAAGTTAACAGGAGACCCACAAACAACACCCTAAAGAGTATAACAATTAAATGGGATGATGAGCTTAAAGAGTCGTCAATAATCTCTTTGCGGAGTATGTATGATATGCTGATCAAGCCTCCTTATGGTGCCAATCTTGATTCAGCAGGATTATTCCTTAGCGCTTATATCTCACCCAGAATAGAAAATCTGATGGTAATGCAGCAGGAACAACACCATTCAGTTGCCGATTGGATGAAAGATAATCTTATCAAATCCAAGCACTTTAATACTGCTCTTCTTGACGGGGCATATTTGGTCTTAAGGTCAAATGATACATCAGAATGGGTCGAATTGTTAGATGAATGGGAGCAATCAGACAGTCATCAATCACGAGTAGATTGCCTAGAGCGTTCAGAAGTATTAAGGAAAAAACTTCCCATTCCTCCAGATCAAATTTACCGAGAACAGAGGCTTCATGATCTGTCCATTGAATCAGAGAAACAAATGGAGGAAATGGAGAATAGAATAGCTGAAGCAAAATTCAAGGTTACTAGTGGTATTGAATCAGGAAAAGTGTCCCAACTAGCATGGGGTTGCGCTTCCCTTAAAAGAATAATTGAAATAATGGAAGCAGAGAACAGGTTATGGATTGAAGAACAAATTAGTGAGATGAAGCCTATATATGCTGAAGGCAGACAGATTATCCTGCAAGTTTTCCCAGATTGGAAGCAGAAACTAAGGCCTAAGTCCGAATCTCCTGATCATGTCGGCGAGTTTAAGCATGCAATGATAAATAAAGTGATCCCTAACCTAAATAGTATCGGTTTAGATGCCCTAAGTGCTGAGCTTGAAGAATATGTACGCAAGATTATAAAGAACTCTGAAACTGTTGCTGAAGCACATCTGCTAATGAGTAACGCTAGCAACTGGATACATGTCAGCAGAAGTGTATTAGGGACAAATCGTTTAAAGGATATCAGATCAGCAAAAGATGCAGCTAAGGAATTCAGCAATAAACTGAGAGGCATGTCTCAAAGGATTAATCTGGAGGAATTGCTTTTACTTAGAACAGAGATAAGCAACTTCCTCAAAGAACTAACTGCGGCAGAGGAAAACATAGCTAAGAAGGCAAATAAAGTATGGAGTTCCAAGATCACTGACGAAAACTCCATGACAGAGCTTTCAGAAGAGTTGGATTCGCTTATAAGAGCATATGATGGTCTTGAAACCGATCTTGAAGACTTCCATATCCAAAAGAAAGCCTTGCAACTGTACAAAAGAGCTTATGGCAGGTTAAGCGATTTATCTCTTACTTGGGATGCCTTTAACAAACTGTCAAAAGAGGTCGAAAAAGAGATTATAATCTCACTTTCTGAAGAAGAGCTACCATGGTTACCTGAGGATGTCATCAAAGCGTTAGTGAAGCACATTTCAGATAGCCGGAAGAGCCTAAGTGCAGAATGGACAGATGGACTGATAGCCTTGGAATCAGGCATTCCTCAGATGGATGTATCAACAGCAAATCAACTACAGAATAAAATTACTCAACCACCGGCGTATGTAACAGATACCAACTTGAAGAAGCTTGATAAGTTGAATAAAGCTCTTGAAAAACGACTGAGCGAGATCAAGATAGAGTGGCTAGTGGAGAGGTTTAAGGAACTCTC
>JAJBBD010000313.1 GCA_020532355.1 Candidatus Cloacimonadota bacterium
GATAGCGTGAACCTTCAGATTAATGATATTCGGCAGCTTCCTGTAATTATTCCATTAAAAGAGCAGCTTGAGGAGTTTCACAGAATATTCAATGATGCTTACGCTATAAAACTCTTGCAGTTTGCTGGAGAAATTTCTGTTAAGCTAGCAGAAAGTAAGCTAAGCAAGATCCAAGAAGAGCTTGATAATCATGTGCTTGAGTATTACGGATTAACTAAGTCTTAGAGGAGTATTTTTGTTATATCGATGCGCTTTACGTATAAAAACAATCGCTAAGTGGGGCTATTGCCATCAACATTCGATTTAGTTCTACTCATCATGATTTCATTTGTTAATAAGGTTAGAGCAACAAAGAACTGGGAGTTAATTACATGGAAAGTAAAAAGGATAGAACCTCATATCTACTAAGTAAATTCAAGTCGAAATATTGTTATAAGGTGGTGGACGATGGAATAAAAGTCTTACATGTACAAAACCCCCATGTTCTCTCTCAGCTAATAGGATATGCTAAATATATAGCCAATAAAGAGAACAAAAGTGTCTTGATTAGAGGACAAGATTCGCTGTATGGCGGGCGATTAATGCCTAGCTTATATCGTGGGATAAAAGACAAGCAGATCAGCAGCAGAAACAGATTGATAAAATCATATTGTGCTGATGTAAACAACGTTATGATCAAACACTTTCCGAAGGAATTTTCAGAAAATGGGCTTGAAATAATAGAACCCATTCTTCAACACTATGGTATCCGAACAAGATGGATTGACCTTGTAGATAACATCTGGATAGCTTTATGGTTCGCAACGCATACCCTGCATGATGCAGATCGATTATCAAAGATCTCATATAGGTATTCTAAATGGAAAGCCATTGATGAAGACAATAGCTTAAATCCACTTTCTCTACTCCATGAAGAAACAGAAAACCCCTATGTATACAAAGAAAATGGAGTTATTAATGACTCGCTTTTAGATAGTTGCCTGGATAAACTAACGAAAGAAGTCAGGATGATTCAAAGAAAATATGCATATATACTACTACTTGAGGCAAATTTGAAAGATATGAACAATAATGGTGTTTATCAAGACGAATTTACAAGAGTAGTTGATCTAAGGTATGTGTGCCCTTCTGTTTTCTTGCGCCCCCATAACCAACATGGTTTGTTAATGAGGAGAGAATCAAGTAATCCTGATACCACTTCCAATCATGATTTCTTTAATCATCATGTGTCTGCTGCGATTAGGATAGATATCAGAGACGCGTTAAGTTGGCTGGGGACTGGATTTCTTTTAACACCTGAATTCCTTTTTCCTTCACCTTTTTCGGATTTTATGTATAGACATTTGATTGAGTTAGAGCCGCCTCGTTCTTCGATTTTAGGACAGATTATACGGTTTTGGCAGTAAAATATGATATCTATTTCGCGTACTACTTAAATACTGGAACATGTTAGAGGTAATGCTTAATGTCGTTTCAATCAGTTCTCAGTAAAGCCCCTCTCTTCTTAAGAAAACGCTTTTCATCCCTTCGGGAATATACATCCAAACTTCTATATGACCACGCACGAGCCAGATTTAAAAAAGATCATTTCTATTGGAGTAAGGAAAATGACCCAAGAAGGGCGAAAGTAATTGATCAAGCTACCCTTGCGTATTTCATAGTTCTACAGAAAACATTCTACGAGAGGACAACCGAAGCAAGTATAGAGACGGTTAATTGCTTCAAGGATTTAGATATCCATCAATTCGTTATCGGATCAGCACAATTCTATGAGAATAGTGAAGATGTACTTAGGGGAAAATTGCTGGCAGATGCATTAATCCAGTACATTACAGATGAAAATGTAAAGCGGTTAGTGAATCAAGTCAAGTATGCCAAAGACTTAGTTGAGCACTTCAGGGAAGATTTCTTGAAACTTGGATATATGTTCGATCAAGCTCAAGCTCAAAAAGACTTACTCGATTTCTTTGGAGCCTACCATGCTCAATTGGACTCTTTCGGAAGATATGTAAACCAGACCTTTGAAGCGTTTGCCCTAACCCAGACAATAAAATGGTATATAGAACGAGGCTGGAAGGTTACTTGTAAGAATCCAAGAGGAGATAAGTTCAAACTAAAGTTTAGCACTCGTGGCAAACCGGTGAATTTCAGTTTCTTTATACTGAAGCATAAGCAGAAGACAATTCATATCAGGCATCAGCTAAGAGTTGGTATTAGGCATAACCCAACAAGCTCCGCCAATATAAATCTGGACGTTGCAATCTACAAAGAAACTGACCTGACTAAATACGCATTAGATGATTTCTTACCAAACCAGAGACTCATCAGCTTTGGCGAAGCTAAACATATGAGTGCTTTTGCTGAGTTAATGGCAAATTTTATTGGGCTAGTACATGAACTCATACCTGATAAACTGCACAACATAAGAAACCAAGTTGGATTCAGTCCATCGGAACACATACCTCCATTCTTGATTGTAAGCGGAATCCTTTATCATACAGCCAAAGAGTTGAAAAACTCCATTGTGGACAGGGGTTATGATATCGATGTTTATGATTATAACCATAGGATGGCTACCTTATGATACATAAACCGACTACTGGCGAATTGGGAGGATTGTCTGATAACTTTGTGTTGAACAAAATGCCGTTTCATGCAACACAAGACATAAACGTGTATTTCATGCAACACCTCATATCAATGATATGCATGACTTGCTGGATGATTTTGAACAGTTTCTTCGCAACGATAAGATTATGGTTCCGCATCTGATCCGCTGTGCAATTGCCCACTATCAGTTTGAAACGATACAC
>JAJBBD010000314.1 GCA_020532355.1 Candidatus Cloacimonadota bacterium
CGAGACAAATTCTTCAATGCTGGTTTGGTAGGCTTTACGAAACAAGTCATCGGTATCTAAGACAGGAATATGCCATATTAAAGCAAGATTATTAGCCAGAGTGGTTTTGCCGGCTCGAGTAAAGCCAATTATATACAATATCATCTACAATCTGGAATTGACATCGTTCTCCACTTTGTTAGATATAGTTGTGCACTTTGCTAAAAGCTCTTCGGCTTCTGCTAATGTATTCTGTTTGAAGGTTTCATCGGTAATACCGGTAATGTTTATTCTGATATTGAAATAAGCTGCCTTTGCTGCTGCCAGAGCTATAAGCGCGGCTACTCCGGCATCGGAAAGGGCATTTACATTGCCTATTTGGCATATTTTATCTGCCAATGTCAAAGCCTCATAAGATATCCTTAGGGTCTCCAATGGCGCCATAATTGCAGCTTGAGTGCTTTGCTCAATTTGCTCATTGCGATAGGTGATTTCTGCATCTGTCTTTTTGGGCAATCGCATGGCATCCATCATAGCATAAAAGGCATCTGTATCCACATCTATGCAATGCATAGCGCTTTCTTTGATGCTCTGCCCTATCGGCGCATATTCATAAGCTTGATCCTGCACATTTTCATAGCCCTTTTTATCGATAGTAAGATTCGCTACCATTGCCGAGAGCGCTCCGCTCATAGCAGCACACAGAGCTGCCACCGAGCCTCCACCAGGAGCAGGAGCATCTGTAGAGAGCAAATCACAGAAATCTTCTACGGTCATAGCACTTAAGCGATCTTGTTTGGCTATGGCATATTCTATAACTTTCTTATCCAGATCGAATGGTGCGAGTTCTGCCAAACCCATAGATTGAATCGCTGTTTCCATTATCATCTTTTCCGGAATTCCGGTAGATTCATTCATTTTTTGCAAATAGTATTTACCGCTATCTATAAGTGCTGCTTTGGGAATAAGACCAACCAATTCGCTTCCGGTAACCTGAATACCCATTTCTGTGGCAAGTTCTCGCACTTTATCCAAAACCTTATGAGCTGGGGTAATCTTATAATTGGTAAGATTAATGCTTATCTGAGCGCGGTTGTAGCCATCTATATACCAACCCACAGCTTTACAATTGGTAAAGATTCCCGGTTCCATAATCTTGTTGCCATTCTCATCTTTGAGCATTTTCCCGTCCTTTCCGCGGGCGGCTCTGCCACTTTCACGTATGGTAAGAGCAATGTCGTGAGCTTTCTTTTTATCTCGGGTATTAAGATTGATATTGTAAGCTATTAGAAACTCACGAGCAGAAATTGCAGTTGCTCCGCTTCTTGAATTGAACGCATGTGGACCATAATCTGGCTTCCAATATGGGTCTTCCGCCTTTTGGGCTAAAGCTTCATATTCTCCGGAACGGACATTAGCGAGGTTTCTCCATTCTGGCTTGCTGGCGGCATGTTCGTACAAATAAACCGGTATGCCTAATTCGTCACCAACTCTTTTACCCAGTTTGCGTGCATATTCAACACATTCTTCCATAGTGATATCCGAAATGGGAATAAAGGGACACACATCGGTAGCACCCATGCGAGGATGAGCACCATGATGTTTGCTCATATCTATAAGCTCAGATGCTTTTTTGATGGCTTGGAATGCCGCTTCTACTACAGCTTCCGGTTCGCCTGCCATAGTAAATACTGTGCGATTTGTATCGGCTCCAGGATCTATATCTAAAAGTGACACATTTTTAACCGCTGTAATGGCTGCGGCAATGGCATCCAAAATGCTTTGGTCTTTACCTTCGCTAAAGTTTGGGACACATTCCATCAATTTCATAACATTTACCTCGCTTGTTTATGTATTTTTACTTTTACTATCTTTTTATCGGTTGCCTGTAACACTTGGATTCTATAGGGTTCAATTTCGATAAATTGCCCCTGATGAGGTATCTTTTCCAAATGATCTAAGATAAGTCCGGCTATGGTTTCATAATCACCTTGAGGCAGATCTATACCATAATCATCTGCTAATGTGTCTATTTCAACATCTGCCATGGCAATCCAGGTGTTGGCGCTTATCTGCTCTACATCGGCGTTTTCATCGTCATCATATTCGTCTTCTATCTCGCCCACAATCTCTTCCAGAATGTCTTCAATTGTCGCAATTCCGGCTGTTCCACCATAGGAATCCACAATTATTGCCATAGATTTTCTTTGCGATTGCATCTCTTTTAGCAGAACGTCCACATCCATATTTTCTGGTGCAAACAGAGGCTCATGCACTATCTCTTTTACAGTCATATCTTTGCTAATATCACGTTTGAGAATGTCGTAGATAATCAGAACTCCGATTATGTCATCTATAGTATTACGAAAAACAGGGTATCGAGTAAAACCTTCTGCTTGAGCCAATTCAATTACTTCAGATATTGGTGCTGTTTCTTCTATAGCCACAATATCGGTGCGTGGGACCATCACATTTCTGGCTTCCAACTCTTTGAGGTCCAATGCATCCTCTATCATTTCAATTTGCGGCTGCATAGAGCTATCATCGCCAGTTTCTGCCAAAAGAAAACTGATATCATCTTTGGTAAGATAGTCATACTGATTGTTTTCAGTTAGATGCAAAAATTTGCGTAACGCTAAATTGATATAGCTGACAATTGCCACTAAGGGACGAAACAGGTAATAGAAGAATATAAGAAGGGGATAGAATTTGGGAACTATTGTATCGGCATAATCCCTAAACACTGCCTTTGGTACTATCTCTCCAAATATCAGTACAATAGCGCCAACGATCAAAGATGTATAACGTGCATCAAAGGCAAAGTTTTCCAACCGCGCTACAAATAGAGTAGAAAGAGAAGCAAGAATGGCATTTGCAATATTATTGCCTATCAATGTAGTACCCAAAAACTTATCGGGCTTGCGGATAAAACGCAATAGAGAAGCGTCCCGCCGATTTCGCCGTGAACTATGTTCTAGAGCAATTTGATCTATGGAAATCAAACCTGTTTCCAAACCCGAAAAAAATAGAGATAATGCCATAAAGAATATTAGAACTACTAAGATTAGCAAGATTTGCAACATTTATTCGTTTACCTTCTCATTCCTCCAAGCTATGCGTAGCGATTGGATGAATTCATCGATATTTCCTGCCAAGAAACTATCCAAATTGTAACTTGTCAAGTTTATTCTATGATCCGTTACTCGCGATTGGGGAAAGTTGTAGGTGCGAATCTTTGCCGAACGGTCACCTGTAGATACCTGAGCACGTCTTGAGGAAGCTATTTCTTGTTCTTGTTTGCTAATTTCTAAATCCAGCAATTTACTGCGTAAAACCTTTAGAGCTTTTGCTTTATTTTTTATTTGTGATTTTTCGTCCTGACAGGTAACCACTATCCCCGTAGGTATGTGGGTTATGCGAACCGCAGAATCTGTAGTATTAACGCTTTGACCACCATTACCACTACTGCGATAGACATCTATGCGCAAATCGTTATCGTTAATCTCAATATCGATATCCTCAGCTTCGGGAAGAACTGCCACCGTAACTGCTGAGGTGTGGATTCTGCCTCCAGATTCGGTAACTGGAACTCGTTGCACACGGTGTACTCCACTTTCGAAACGCATTAAGCCGTAAACACTCTCTCCAGATAGCTGCAATACCACTTCCTTATACCCGCCCAAACCCGTTTCGTTGGCATCGATGATTTGTTTTTTCCAGCCCTTAAGATCGGCATAATAGTTGTACATCCGATACAAATCTGCCACAAACAGCGCTGCCTCTTCTCCACCTGTGCCTGCTCGAATCTCGATGATAGCATTCTTTTCATCATTAGGATCGGAGGGAATAAGTAAATCGCGCAAGTGCAATTCAATTCTGTGCATACTTGCTTCAAGGTTACATATCTCATCTTTGGCCATGGCTTGCATTTCCGGCTCTTTTTCACTATCCAATATGTGTTGGGCATCTGATATTTGCTTTTGTGTGGATAGATATTCTTGATAGCACCCTGTAATCGCTTCCAACTCTTTGTATCGGCGCATCAACTGCTTATACTGGCGAGCATCGTTCATCAAAGATGCATCGGACACTTTGTTTTGTAGCTCAAAAAATTCTGTTTGCAAAGCATCTAATTTATCGATGGGAATCACTTAATTCTCCAAAATAGTTACGTTGTGCTCGCTGTAATCCATTTCTAACGCTGCCTTCATTGCCACTAATGCCGTTTCCACCATCTTATCGTCCGGTGCCTGAGTAGTTATTCGTTGAAGAGCCATTCCCGGTACAGTCATAAACCTTACTATAGGGTGCTTGAGATTTCGCCCCGAAAACTTGAGAACTTCATAGCTGAGCCCGGAAATAATGGGGATCATCAGGATGTGATATGCCAAACGCAAATAAACCGGTACCGGACCGCCCAAGATAAAAGCGGAAACAAGTGTATCGGTGATGGAGAATACCAGTATGCCTACCAACAACACAAAAAACATAAAACTGGTACCACAACGAGGATGGATGGTAGTATAGCTTTGGATATCCTCTATTTCAAGATTGCTATTATGTTCGTAGGCATTCACGTTTTTATGCTCTGCTCCATGATAGCGAAATAGACGATTTACATCCTTCATCAGTGAGATAAGCCAGATGTATATAACAAAGAAAACAATGCGGATACTACCGGCAAAGAGATTGAAGTAAAAATCCTGCTTGGAAAGATTTAACCAATCGGATATCTTATAAGGCAACAATCCAAAAAGCAAAAACGCCAAACCAAAAGCTATCACAAAGCTTAGGATTTCCTCGCGTTTTTCGGCCGCCTTGCTTTTTTCTTTGTACTTTTCACCCTTTTCTTTGGCTTCTTCTTTCAAATCCAACTCAAATCGTTCGGCCGAAAATGTAAGCGTTGAAAAGCCGATCTTCATCATTTCTATAAGCGAAACAAAACCCCTTATGATGGGTAAAGCATACAATTTAACTCTTTGCGTGGCACTGATGAAGGGACTTACTTTTAGCTCAATATCTCCATTGCGACGGCGAACTGCAGTGGCCAATCTATCTGGCCCCCGCATCATCACACCCTCAATAACCGCCTGTCCGCCCACGTTAATTTCTTTTTTCATTAATTATTCCTCAGTAATATGCAAAAACGCCACTCCCCCATAAAAGGAAGACTGGCGTATAAAGCGGTTTTGAAATCTAGTTGTCTGATTTACGGTTGTATTTTCTATTAAACTTCTCAACGCGACCGGCTGTGTCCATTATCTTCTGTTTGCCGGTATAAAAGGGATGGCACACGTTGCAGATATCCACCTGCATATTGCCTTTGGTGCTTTTAGTTTCAAAGGTGTTTCCGCAGGCGCAAGTGATAATTGATTTCTCATATTTTGGGTGAATTCCCTGTTTCATTTATCTTGCTCCTTATAAAAATCTTATAATTTGAATCAATCTTTTTGAACCGCCACTTTATGTCAAGCAAGAGTTTAAAACCAGAACTGAGCCAGCCTTTCACAGCACCTTCACATCATCAATAAAATTAGGTTCCTATCTTGTCAATTTGTGAAAACCTGTGCGAATCTGTGGACAG
>JAJBBD010000315.1 GCA_020532355.1 Candidatus Cloacimonadota bacterium
CTGTATGTCTGACCGATAGAGTAATCCATCTGTCCGGCATCGTTGTAGGTATACAAATATTTGTAGTCCGGCACCCAAGTGCCTTGATAGTATTCCTCCAAAGAACTGGTACGCCTAAGTTGGTTATCATATTCCATTGTAGTTCTATCTGAAAGCATCCACTCTTCATCCCAGTCCTCCCTTAATACAGATGTAATCAAACCGGGGAAATCGTAACCTTCGTACAACATCATTGTCCCGAAGCTATTCGACGTATGTTCAATAAAGCTTTCGCCTGTGGTGGTATCCTGCGGATGATATTCATAATGATCACGATTGCTCAATACCCAATTTGTAGAATCTGGAGATTCATAGCCCAATTCTTGGATAATCCTGCCCTGGTTGTCGTAAGTAAAGGTAGAGTGATAATAGTTGATTGTCTTATCATATTGCTCAAAGTTTTCCCACGAATACACTTCAAAAGTGGTTCCGGGACCATAGATAAAATGCATCCTGTTTTCAGGCGTCCAAGTATCGTCTTTCATCATGGCACCACTATAAATATAAGTATGGGTAATGCGATTTTGCGAATCGTAGGTACAAACTTGCTTCCACATTGGCAACATCATATCCATATATGAAACATACATGGTGTTGGATAATATTCTGCCGACGTCATTGTACTCAAAATAGTACATCATACTGCCCAGCAACCATTCATCGCTTTCTTCATTGTAAATATCCATGCGAATGGAATCCACGACAGCACAATTGTTATTTCGATAAAACGGAATCAGACGGTTAGAAGGGAGCCAGTTGTCTTCGTAGAAAAAGCTGTAAACTTGCTCATGCATGCGCTGTGCCCTGCTCAAAACGTTATGAATACTCGGATTGCCTATGTTCTGCATATCAAAGATGCTACTCAATAGAACAAGAGGCAGCATAAAAACTAAAAAAGGCAATAATTTCTTTTTCATCATACACCTCGATGAATATAATTTACGTATACGATATCTTCTCCTTGCATTGTTGTCAATAAAAATCATTTATTTCTGTAATCCTTTTCTTAAACGCATCAGATACCATGATCGTAAAATGATGCGTACAAATTGATTAGTATATTCTGAATAAATTAATCATCATAGCATAATCACCCTCCCAAGGTGATATTTCCTCAGTCTCCGCTTGCATCTTATTCTTTTGGGCGAGAGCAGCTTTGAATAAGACTTCTATTTGCGTCTCAGTGATTCCGACATTGCTGGTTGACGGATTAACCATTTTAGAAAAAGTGGCAGCCATTGACAAAAAATAAGGACTAACATGCAAAAGATAAAGAACATAGCCATCGTCGCCCATGTAGATCACGGCAAGACTACCCTCATCGACGCCATTCTCCGTCAAGCTGGGGTATTTAGAGCCAATGAACAGGTTTCAGAGCGAGTGATGGATTCAAACGATATAGAAAGAGAGCGCGGGATCACCATCTTTTCCAAGAGTGCATCCCTGCATTATCATTCTCACAAGATCAATCTCGTGGATACACCAGGTCACGCAGATTTTGGCGGTGAAGTGCAACGCATCATGGATATGGTGGATAGTGTCCTACTCTTGGTGGACGCTTTTGAGGGTCCCATGCCGCAGACGAAGTATGTGCTCAAAAACGCTCTGGCTTTAGGGCTTCATCCGATAGTAGTGATCAACAAGATAGATCGTCCCAAGGCTCGCCCACACGCAGTATTGGACATGGTGTTTGAGCTCTTTATGGAGCTTGGGGCAACCAACGAGCAATTGGACTTTGCCGTGATCTATGCCTCTGGGAAAGATGGCTATGCCGTCAACGAACTTACCGACGAGCCGAAAGATATCTTCCCACTCTTGGATTTGATCATCAAAGAAGTGCCAGATACTTCAGGAGATCGGCATCAACCCCTGCAAATGCTGGTCTCAGCGATTGAATATGACAACTATGTGGGCAAGATGGGTACTGGAAAGATTCACAATGGCAGCATCAAAAGCGGTAGCGAAGTGGCACTTCTCAAGAGCGACGGTTCCAAGGAGATTTATCGGGTTGCGGCACTGTATTGTTATGAAGGACTGCGCAAAAAAGAGATCAAGATCGCTCATGCCGGAGACATCGTTGCCATCGCAGGCTTGGAGAGCATAGGCATCGGAGAAACGGTAGCAGACAAGGATAAGAGCGTTGCTCTCCCCGGCATCAGTATTGATGAACCCACCATCGCTATAGAGTTTTACGTAAACAATTCACCGTTTATGGGACGCAGCGGCAAGTGGCTTACCTCCGGCAAGATCTGGGAGAGACTACAACGGGAGCTGAGAACTAATGTCTCCTTGGTAGCAGAACGCAGTCCCAATGGTGAATCCTTTACGGTAAAAGGTAGGGGAGAGCTTCAGCTATCCATTCTCATGGAAAACATGCGCCGTGAAGGCTATGAGTTTAATATCTCCAAACCTCGAGTGTTGTATAAACGCGAAAATGGCAAAGTTCTGGAACCCATAGAATTGGCAACGGTAGACGTAAGCAAAGAATATGTAGGTGCCACTATCGAGATCATGGGCAAAAGAAAAGGCGAAGTAATGCACATGAGCCCGGAAGTGGATGGTTATACACGCTTGGAATTCAAGGTTCCCGCACGCGGATTGATCGGTTTTCGCAATGAATTCCTCACCGAAACGCGGGGTACGGGACTCATCAGCCAATGTTTTTTTGGTTATGAGGAATACAAAGGCGAGATCGTCGGTTCCTCACATGGTTCTTTGATCGCCATGGAAAGCGGAGTGGCTCTGGGCTATTCACTCAATGCCTTCCAGCCGCGAGGAGTCCTCTTTATTGGAGCAAACACTGAGGTCTATGGCGGCATGATCGTAGGACAGCATAGCAAGGATTCCGACCTCGTGATCAACGTTTGCAAAGGAAAAAAACTTACGAACAATCGTGCCGCAGGCAAGGATGACGCCATCAAACTAATTCCGCCCAGAATCTTTAGTCTCGAACAAGCCATGGAGTATATCGGAGATGATGAGCTTCTGGAGATCACTCCGGATAGTATCCGCATGCGTAAGAAGACCTTGCATCACACAGATCGGAAGCGACAAGAGATTGCCGGTTGATTACTATTGCGCCACATCTTCTCAATCTCTTCTACGGCATAAAACCCATCATGGGGAAGAATATACTACCATCAATATCTAAAAACACCTGTGGTGAAGCATACTGAACAAGCCATTATGTAACGTCCCGCCTATAAGATGTAAATAGATTATCCGGGGATATGATGCCCACGTTGCTGGTATCGGAGTAGGCTAAACGCCGGAAGCTGCGTCGTTGCTGACACAAACACTTATTGCAGGAAGTGCTGTCCCTACAGGTAAATGTACATTTGTCTCAGCCTACTCAAACTAATTTATCGATTAGCGCTTTGATTTCATCAGAGGAGATGACCTTCCCAGAGGATACCACGTTTTCATCTATCACCAGAGCTGGTGTTAGCATCACCCCATAGTCCATAATCCGATTGAGATCTTCCACTTTTTCGATACTTGCTTCGATGCTCGCAGCCGATACGGCTTGCCGAGCGTTTTCTTCCAATTTTCTGCATTTGGGACATCCTGTCCCGAGTATTTTGATCTGCATGCTATTCTCCTTGCAGATATATTTTTTGGATCAAGTACAATCCTGGCATAGAAACCCCAAAACTCGATCAAGCGAAAATCACTCCGAAGAGGTACCCGGTAAGAGTGGACATAATCACAACTAAAAAGATGAAGACAGCAGTCTTTTTGAAACCCAATACTGTGTTGATTACTAACATGCTGGGCAAAGACAGTGCAGGTCCAGAAAGCAGAAGTGCTAAAGCGGGACCCTTGCCCATACCGCTTCCCAAAAGGCCTTGTAGGATCGGTACCTCTGTGAGTGTGGCGAAATACATAAAAGCTCCGGAGATGGCGGCAAAGAAATTAGCAAAGATGGAATTGCCTCCAACCGCGCTCTCTATCCAGTGCGAAGGCACCCAGGCATCTTGTCCGGGGCGGCCAAGCAAGGCTCCAGCGATCATTACACCCATAAAGAGTAGGGGAATGATCAGTTTGGCAAAATCCCAAGTGGAATCCATCCAATCCTTCAGCTCACCTTTTTCAAAGACTAGCCAAAGACTTAGCATCGCGACTAACGCCACGAAAGCGATCAGAGGTTGAGATGGGAATAAGAGACCCATAGCGGAGACTACTATTGCGGTTACCAGCACTTTCCACATCTTGAAGCCATAAAATACCGACAGAGAAATGCCAAATAGCAAGGCCAGCACTCCGCTTACCATCCATCTATAGGCATACATCCAGTCCATAAAAGGTGAGCTAGAATTGGGATTGGGCTTTGCCCAATTCAGCACGATAAGAATCATGATCATCAGACCAAAATGGACTAAAGTGTGCCAAAGTGGACGTCCCTTTCCCGGCTCACCGAAGTTCATGCTATCCTGCCTGGCCTGTTCTTCTTTTCGGAACAGCAGATGCATGATGAGACCGATAATTACACTGAAAACCACTGCCCCCAATCCTCTGGCAATGCCGATCTGAAGCCCCAAAATGCGGGCAGTCATCACTATGGCAAGAATATTGATGGCAGGTCCAGAATACAAAAAAGCAACAGCCGGACCCAAGCCTGCACCGCGTTTGTAGATTCCGCTAAAGAGCGGTAAGATGGTACACGAACAAACGGCTAAAATTGCCCCTGATACCGAAGCCACAGCGTATGCCATAACTTTCTTGGCTGCGGGACCCAAATACTTCATCACGCTTTCGCTGCTGATGAACACACTTACTCCACCAGCAATGAATAGAGCGGGAATCAGACAAAGCAGTACGTGCAGGCGCGCGTAATCCTGCAACAAGAAGAAGGCTTCCAGCAATCCTCTCTCGAAGCGGGCAGACTTAAAAGGAATGAAGTATGCGCCCAGGAAAATCGCCAACATAATACCCAATATCTTCAGTTCCTTCCAATTAGCTTTCAAGTTTTTCATTGAGCCTGCCCCTTTAATTTTTTTATGCAGCTAAACATATCCAAGACACATGGATACAACAGGCGATAGATCATTTGATTGTTTCTCTTGGTTGCCCCGATGATACCCGCTTGTTTGAGGATGCCCAAATGGCGGGATATGGTAGATATATCAATACCGACCATTTCGGTAAGTTCACTCACATTGCGAGGCGCTTTTTCCAACTCATCTACGATAAAAAGCCGCGTGGGATGAGCCAGGGCTTTCATCACAGATGCCATATATACGTATCTTTCGCTGTTAGACATACTAAGCTCCGTTATTGAATAGTATTTGTCTATTTTGCCAAATAGCCATCTGTTGTCAAGTTGTTTCGACAATTTGACTATAAACCCTCTATAAACCCTCACTGAAAATATAAGCCGTCTATAAGTCGTCACTGAAAACTTCAATTTTCATCACCGAAAACTTCAAATCAGGACCCTGAAATCTGCAAATGCCTGAACAGATCTAAATCCAAGGCTCAATTGCTTTCTTACGAAATCGATACTGGTAGATTGCATACACCATTACAGATACATTTTCTTGGCTTTGAAGCCGATAATTGTTACAAGCACTGGACAGAAATTGCCCGATTTGCAAGTCTTGGTGATCTATATAAAGAAATCTGTTGAATTAACCCGATAAGGCTATGGAGTTCAATCCCCCTGCCCTATCTATCACCATTGCTAATAGTTAGGAGGGGGATTGGAATCATAACCGGGATAC
>JAJBBD010000316.1 GCA_020532355.1 Candidatus Cloacimonadota bacterium
AGTTCAAACGGGTGCTGGTAAATCCGCCCGTCGTCAAGTTCAAATTCTGTCTTGGTTACTCGTGTGACCATCGCTCGTTTCATCCTTCACCTCCAATTATACTAAAAGATTTTGGTAGTGTCAAGTAGATTGTAGTAGATTATTCGCTAACTGCCCCCACCCCTTTTAGAAAGTTTTTTTATTTTTTTTTAGTTAGGAGCAACCACTAGAATCACCGCATACCTCACAATAATAGCAAGTTCCTTTCCTAATCATCATATGCCCGCAGTTAGGGCAAGGTGGTCCTTGCTTATTATGGTCTTGCTTCTTATCGTGATTACCATTCATAAAGTAGTTATCTAAGAATTTGGCTACATAATCGATAGGGGAAAGTGCGGTAGGGATATCCTTATTACTAGTAAATCCGTTAGGTTGGAATTCCTTATATCTGAATTGCCGAATGAAGTCTTGCAAGGGAACTCCATATTGTAGTGCAATTGATACCGCTATAGCCCAGTTACTTAACAGGGCATCATAAGTGCCTCCACCTGAGGCAGTCAAAAATATCTCACCTAGTTGTCCATCTTCAAACATGCCTAACATTAAATAATGTTTTTGCCCACCTATAGTGAATTTATGAATTAAAGCACGAGAACGTGTATCGGGCAATTCACGCCGTATTGGTGCATGTATATGGCTTGTATCTTTGGCTTCTTGCGTTATTATAGGCTGTGATCGTGAACCATCACGATAAAAGGCCGCTGCTTTAATTCCTAATTTATGGGCATTAATTATAGCATTGTAAATGTCATCAATAGTAGCGTCATTAGGGAAAGAGATAGTCTTTGATATAGCGCCACTTAAAAATGGCTGTACTGCAGCCATCATACGCAAATGTCCGTTATAATCAATACTACGTGTAGAGGTTTCGCCCACATAAGCGCAATCAAACACGCTAAGGTGTTCTGGCTTTACTATATTACATCCTTCTATAGTCTTATGTTCCAGTATATAATTCAGTACTCCTTCAATTTGGGCTTCTTTATAACTAAGTGCACGTAATGCGTTGCCCACTTCGGGATTGACCAGTTTCATCGTACCTCCTCCTACAAGCTGCTTCCACTTTATTAACGCAATTTCAGGTTCTATGCCAGTAGTTTGAGCATCCATTAAGAAAGAGATTGTGCCTGTAGGAGCCAAAAGCGTGACCTGGGCATTACGTATTAAATGCTTGCTAGCATAATATTTAGCAGTATACCAGCTTTTACTAGCACTGTCAATAATATATTGGGTTCTATCATCTGTTACTGATTCAGCAAGTTGCTCATGCGCATGTATATGATGAGCAATAACTTGTGCAATAGCCGATTGAGCGCAAGTCTCAAACGCACTCTTCTCTTGTGCAATAGTTCCCGATTGAGCATAAGCCGTAGCTGTCATTAAAGAAGTAATAGCAGCGGCTATACGATTGCTATCTACGGCATCGTAAGGTTTACCCATTCGCATCAATATAGTATGCAGATTCGTAAACCCTAATCCTAAAGGCCGATATTTAATAGAATTATCTTTTATCTCTTCAGTTGGGTAATATGCTTTATCAATGATAATATCCTGCGCCAGAATCAATATACGAATCGTATGTTGAAACCCTTCAACGTCAAAATGCCCATTGTCATCAACAAATTTGCCTAAATTAATGCTAGCTAGGTTGCAAGAACTATTGTCAATGAAAACAAATTCCGAGCAAGGATTGGAGGCATTAATTGGAGCTACATTAGGAATGGTATGCCATTTGTTAATATTATCTGAAAATTGCACGCCGGGTTCGCCGCAAAAATACGCTGCTTCAGCAATCTTTCTTAACACCTCTCGTGCTTTATAGGTATGGATTGTCTTGTTTGTAGTTATCGCATTTGTGGTATATTCTTCGTCATTAGTTACCGCTTGCATGAAACTATCTGGAATTCTCACGCTATGGTTTGCATTTTGAAATTGTAAGCTAGAATAAGCACCATTAGGATCTGTATAATCGGCCGAATATCCTGCTGCTATTAATGCTTGGGCTTTCTTCTCTTCCTCCACCTTACAAGTAATAAATCCCGCTCCTCCGTCAGCTGTTTGCAAAATATCCGGATGATCAATGTCTAGAATACGTATGCTAGCTGCACGACGTGTCCTACCTCCCGACTGAATAACACCTGCGAATGCATCCAAGCCTTTCATGAAGGATACAGGGCCCGAAGCCCAGCCCCCTCCACTCAAAGGCTCATAGGAAGAACGCAATGGGGACAAGTTTACCCCAGATCCTGAACCTCCTTTGAAGATAAGAGCCTCATTAGTAGTGAGCTGCATTATGCTTTCCATAGTGTCTGATACGTTTTGGATAAAGCATGCAGAGGCTTGTCGATGACGATTGTCGGGGGTACCAAAATTAAACCATACCGGGGAATTAAACGCAGCCATTTGATTTAAACATATAAAACCAAGTTCTTGGCGAAAATTCTCAGCTTCTTGGGCATCATCAAAGTATTCCTGCATTATTCCCCATTCTGTTATTTGATTGACTACACGTTCTACCATACTAAAAACGCTGGTTTCTCTTGTATTATCTCCTATATTACCATAGAAGTACTTACTTGCTGCTATAGTAACTGCATTGTTGGACCATTCAGCTGGATGTTCAACGTTCCTTTGTGCAAATTTTACTTCTCCATTAATATCGGTAATAGTTACATCGGATGAATTATGTACAAACATTTGCTGATAATCTACTGCACTATGAGTGAATTTGCGTTCTATTTTCATGAGATTAACCTTTATATATCTTGGACATTGATGATACTTACATTTTGTTTTAGCTTTTTAAATATAGAAATACGTGCATTGCTATGGGATTCAAACGTATCATCATCACAATCGTAAAAATCAAACACTGTCGCTATTGTTTTGTTATCTGCAATGCGTAGACTTCGTCCTAAACGCTGCTGTGCTATCCCAGGACTTCTTCCCCCTCCAGCTAAAATTAATACATCGATAGTTGGTACGTTGAATCCCATATCAACTACTGGTGTTCCAATGGCAATATAACAATCATTGAGGAATCGCTCTTTGGCTTCATGTAGCTTCTTAACTGTCATGCCTCCATTAAAGTATACTACATCAGTCAATGCATCTTTTAACATTTCTATCAATATTTGTGCGTGTTCTTTCCAGTTTACTATTATTAAGCACCTTTTCTTTTCGGAGGCAAATCTTATTGCAAGCTCTTTAATAATCTTGTTTCTTATATTGTTCTGGACTATAGTATAGCGATATTTGTTTGTATAGCTTCCTGTATGTAAAGGGCAATTGACACGAATAAATTTAACATCTGCTTTTGAAAGCCAACCCTGGTTTTGTAAGTCATTTGTTTTTAATGAGAAGATTTTAGGTCCTGTGCATGCATGCATTTTTGCAATATCAACGCTATTATCTCTAAAAGGCGTAGCTGTCTGGCTTATTCTATAATAGGCATTTTCTAATGTCATAAAGTATTCATACCATGTTTTGGCCGCGCTTTTATGTCCTTCATCTACATATAAGAATTCTACTGTTGACGCAAATTCTATCCCCATTTGTGATTTCGACCATGAAACATCGAATATAGATAAAGTAATGTGTTTTGGAGAGAATACACCAGAAGCAATGATTCCTAAATCTAAGTCTGGAGCATATGTTTTGAATTTATCTACAAATTCGTTGAAAATAATAGTAGTGGGAACTACAATGAGAGTATTAACGCCAATATCACAAACTGTTTTAATCGCTATTTCTGTTTTTCCACCGCCAGTTGGAATTTCAACTATACCTATATAGTGCTTAATAATAGCATTATAAGCATTATATTGATAGTCACGCAACTCTACTGAGTTTGGAATAGGCGTTCCAGAAGGCTTTACACGCAAATCAATTATGTTTGCATCAGGTACTATTTCTATTACGTCATTTATGAGACCAGTGGGAAATTTGTTTTTCTTTACAAATCGTATATTCCAATCCCAAGTGCATTTACCGCAATGTGGAAAAAGAGATATTGCTTCTCTATGTATGTCTTCCCATTGCTTTTTTCTGCGCACTCGTTGAATCGCTCTTTGTACGGCATGGGCAGTGCTACTGCTGAGCTTAGGTATGTGGTCTTTTTCTATGTGATGTATAAGCCCAGATGTTCTACCTGGTATCTCATACTTTAACGCTTCGGATATCCTTCCAATCTCACTGTCACTACCATTTTCTATTCTGCTATACGTATTCTCTATAATAATGTCCATAAAGATCACTACAAAATAGAGGAATCATCTTTGTCCTTGCGTATGCATTTTATGCTTTTGGTGTCTAATGCCAAGGCAAATTCTGACGTGGTATTATAGTTCTATTGCCTTGTCTGGGCAAAATTGCGCGACCAACTCTCCATGGGAAAGTCGTTCCGCGCCTTGGGCGGAAAATACCCAGTACCTGGACTCGCCGCGTCGCTTATAGGGGACTTCTTCCACTACTAAGGCTTGGCCTTCGTGGAGCCAGGCTGCCAGTAAGATCCCTTCTACATGGGCAGCCTGACTCTTGTCCATGGCTAGAACTTGAGCTGCAGGAAGCCTTACTATCTCCTCTTCCGCCACATTTATTTCCTCCACTATCTCAAATGCATAGCCAGACAGGAATACCGCAACCAAGTCCCTATTTGGATCTCCACCCTCAGGAAGGATTCGGAGATGTAGAGGTCCTCCATTCCCTCCAGACAGTTTCTGAATCCTCCCTGCTGGCCAGACGCCGGACTCGTCTGGCACGTCCAACCTGAGCACTGGACGTGTCGCTCCAGCTCTCCACTCCACTCTCTCTCCTCCTGGTTTTACACTCAAATTATAATACCGTACCATGTAAATCCCTCCTATTGCTGTGTTAATCCAGCAGAATCTGGGGCTATCACCCTGATTTCCTATTCTCTTTTCTCTATCCGCATCGCATAAGCGACACGGTGTGGGTTTTGTTCATCATTTTGCCTTTTGTGTTATCATACTATGTTTCATCTGCAATCCATCCATATGCCTTCATGGTGTTATGTAACTGTTCTACAATATGCGTTATCGACTTCCATGCTTCGAGGATCATGGCCAGTTTTAACGCATTCTTGGGAGTTTCCACTATTACTTTGTATCCTTCAAACCAGAACCAAAAGTTTCCGTCATCATTCCCTTGGACACTTACTGAATTACCTATAGTAATCTTGTGCCACCATTCTCGATCTAGCAAGCACTTTAGAGCTTGTTCAATTGTAACCTCGCCACATCGATTGCATTTTATCCTCATCTCATCCGCAACTACAGTTTCCTTATCTTTTGCATTTTCCATCTTGTTTTCTCCTATTACCGGATTAATCCGGCAGAATCTGGGGCTATCATCCCTAGTCTATTAAATCCTCCATCAAGCACCTTGGGCATAGGGCTTCCCGTACTATTACGTTTTGGGGCCATGTGGATTTCCGGTGTCGGTACCCTGCGCCCACTAATTGTGAATCACACACTTCACATGTCTCATTAGGCACATATCCAGACCATGGAACGTATTCATCCCATGGTGGTGTACCAATAAGAGGTAGCAGTGCCTTCCCTAGCG
>JAJBBD010000317.1 GCA_020532355.1 Candidatus Cloacimonadota bacterium
CATCGTCACCTCTGGTGCAAAATACTTGCAAGCAGCCAAGCTGTCAATAAATTCTGCGGCATCAAATCTGTCTGTAAGAACCAAGAATCCGCCTTTTATGCATGCGACAGCTCCAAGGCTTAATCTCACCATTAGCGTATGTTCATCTTTAGATCTTCCCGTCTCACCCGATGATCTCGAGGGGAACCAGATTTAAGCATAGCCTGATTTAATAGAAGTGAATTGGGTATGGCTCTTGGGATGGAGGGGAACGTGGAAATAACAATAGCATTCTGCTTTACAGCTGGTAGCCAATTGTAGTTTTTGTTGTCTTCAGATTACACAGATTATTAATAGTATAGAAAGTTGAGTTCTGGGGGTTATGCTTGTTGTAGAGCTTTTCGGAAGCACAATCCAAGTGTAATTTTCTGTTAATGAAGATGTAATATTTATATTCTGATTTGGGTTAAATTATTTGTATCTCGAGTTGATCAATTTGTGCATTAACTCTTTTTTTCGCTAGCTCTACATACTCCGGGTTTATTTCGTATCCAACGAATCTTCTTGCATTCTTAATTGCGGCAATTGCTGTTGTGCCACTACCAATAAATGGATCAAGTATTATATCATTCTTGAACGAGAACAGTTTTATAAGTCTGTGAGGTAATTCTTCAGGGAAAGGAGCTGGATGCCCAATTCTTTTTGCAGATTCTGCTTTCATCGTCCAGATCGATTTTGTCCAATCCATAAATTCGTTTTTAGCAATTGTATTCTCTTTATCGATTTTTTTTCTTGAGTAACTACCTTTTGAAAAAACAAGTATATATTCGTGGATATCTCTCAGGATTGGATTTGCAGCGCTTAACCAACTTCCCCATGCAGTAGAAGGACTTGCACTTGATGCTTTATTCCAGATTATTTCGCCTCGCATATTAAAACCAATATCTATCATTATTCTTGAAATGTAATCCGATAAAGGAATATAGGGTTTTCGTCCGAGGTTTGCCACGTTTATACATGCTCTTCCCCCGTTAACCAAAACGCGATAAGTTTCCTTGAAAGAGTTTTCTAGTAACAATAAATATTCGTGGAGTGATAAATCCTCATCATAATCTTTACTAACATTGTAGGGAGGGGAGGTTATCATTAAATGAATAGAGTTATCGGGAAGCTCATTCATATTTTCGGCAGAACCAATAATAATCTGATTTGCAATTCTTTCTGGTATCGAGTTTTCATGAAAATCAGTTAGTTGGTTCTTTTTCAACTCATTGTATAATTTTGAATTATAGAATTTTGCAGAATCGTGATTTATTCTTCCGTTTGTACCAAAAGAGCTTGTAGATGTTCCAGTTTTTTTGCCCATCAAATCATCCTGAAATAAGTTTTATGAACTTTTCAGCTTTTCTTTCGATAGTGGGTTCGCCATTAGCAATCTCAATGTACTTTCCCAGTTTATGTTTGGGAAGCATCGATGCAAAGAAAATAAGTTCTTTGCTTATCAACTCATTACATTCATTTTCAATCCATCCAATATTCTTCATGGTTCTAAAACCTTGTTTGGGGCTAAACTGAAGAAAACTAGATTCACAAGGCTCTGGGTTTAATGACCAAAATCCCTGTATGATTCCTGAGTCTTTTAGCATATCTACTTTTTGGGTATAAGATTCAGTTATTGGGCTATTTCCAAGAATTACTATGGGTATCTTGTTCCCTGCCGTGCTGGCAACCCGAATATTGATTGCCTTTCCAATTGCTTTAAGCATAGAGTCCGAACGGAGTAAAGATGGATTTCCCCTATGAGTATGGTAATCTCCAACAAATTCTACGCTCCCACCGCCATTATCGGGTTTATACATATAGTTTGAAACTATACTCATTTTAATCTCAAATATCATTTTAATGTTTTCGGCACGTTGCTGTTGATGATCGGAAGTGCACAAAGCCAAATCTGCGTTTGATTGCCTTGATAAAGCTAATTCTTCGCACACGACTCCATTTACTGCGTATAAGCCAAACTTTTTAGCAATTGGATCAAATAAATTTCTGCACCAATTTTCGGTAAATGAGCCGATGAATGAGTTTCTGCTTTGGAGAGTATTTCCTTCGGATGGGATATTCTTTGGAATATAAGCGTAGTACTCATCGCTGAGTGCGTAGAATAATTGATTGGGAGATAGGAAGTTTTTCATTGCTTCGGTAAAGAATTTGATTTCAGTTTCCCTATTCCAAAGATTGTTGTTCATTGCTTTGCTCCTTTTATGCTTCAATTACCTAAATTGGGCTTCAATAATTCCTGTCAAGCAAAAGGTAAGGATACTGAATTTTCTTGACACAAAGTACAGGTGCATTTCACTGGTTTATACAGTATGCATCTTTAGCTCAGCTGGCAGAGCAACTGACTCTTAATCAGTGGGTCCGGGGTTCGAATCCCCGAAGATGTACCATATTTTGCGGTTTGTCCGCCAATGTAAAAAAGCGAGCAAACCGCAGTTCATAAAAACGTGAGGCGAAAGAGCTTCCACGTAACAGACGCGGTAATTTGCCCTTTGCTCCGCGCTACAAATGTGCTAAAGTGCGGTTCCAGATTTGATGGCCGGCTTTAGCAGCCGGTTTTTTTGTATCTGGATTAAGGGCAGCCGAGCAGAGAGAATAATTTAGGAGATAATAGATGACTGCATTACATGCAAAGCCTTCCGGTAAAACAAACGGATATATATTTACTTCCGAATCCGTTTCTGAAGGTCATCCGGACAAAGTTTGCGATCAGATTTCTGATGCTGTTTTGGATACATATCTAAAGCAGGAACCGCTTAGCAGGGTTGCCTGCGAAACGCTTGTAACCAAAAACACTGTGATTCTATCGGGAGAAGTGAGTTCGACTAAAAGCATTGATGTAAAGCCAATAGTACGCTCGGTTATTCGTAAGATTGGATACACTAACCCGGATAAAGGTTTTGACGATAATTGTAAGATAATCAACCTCTTGCACGAGCAGGAAGGAGATTTGGCACGCAATCAGGGAGCCGGAGATCAGGGCTTGATGTTTGGTTATGCTTGCAATCAGACAAAGTCTTTGATGCCCATCCCCATCGAGGTAGCCCATCAGTTATTGATGAATCTTGCGAAGGCACGCAAGAGCGGCGTTGTCCCGTGCTTATTGCCCGATGCAAAGAGTCAGGTGAGTTTTCGCTTTGAAGGACGCAAACCCAGAGAATTGCAAACCTTGGTGATCTCAACCCATCACCAGGCGGTATGTGAGTTAGAATTTGAAGAATTGAAGCAAACCATACGTGAAAAAGTGGTGTTTCCCACAATACAAGAGATGGAAGATGAAGTCCGTTTCGACACCAATAATCTTAAAGTTCTTATAAATCCCTTAGGTAGGTGGCACGATGGTGGTCCAGCAGCAGATACTGGCCTTACTGGGCGCAAGATAATTGTGGATACTTATGGCGGTTGGGCTCAACATGGTGGAGGAGCTTTTAGTGGAAAAGACGCCACAAAAGTAGATAGAAGCGCAGCTTATATGGCACGCCATATTGCTAAAAGTGTGGTAGGTAGCAAATTAGCAGACGAATGCTTAATCCAATTTAGTTTTGTAATTGGAGATATAGCGCCGGTGAGCGTTATGGTAGAGACTTTTGGTAGCGGGAAAATGGCAGATAGTGAAATTGAGAGATTAATCGAGAAGGAATTTGACTTGACAGTAAAAGGAATAATAGATTACCTTGATCTGAGAGCTCCCATTTTTCAAGCTACAGCAAGCTATGGTCATTTTGGTTTAAATACCAAAGCCAACACGTGGGAAAAGATCAAAAAACTCAATTAGGAAGGTTCATGTCCTTATTCAATAAGTTAAAATCGGCAAATCCCTTCTTTCTGATAGCAGGTCCTTGCGTTATCGAGAGCGAAGAAATTATGCTTAAAAGCGCAGAGTATCTAAGTTCATTGTGTTCAAAACTGAATTTGCCTCTTATCTTCAAATCTTCTTATAAGAAGGCAAATCGCAGCAGTGGCAACTCGTACACCGGGCCTGGAATGGAAGCTGGTCTTAAGCTTTTAAAAAAAGTATCCCAAGAATTTGAGGTACCAATTCTAAGTGATGTGCATGAAGTGTGCGAAGTAAAGGCTGCGGCAGAAGTATGTGCGATCTTGCAAATACCGGCATTTCTGAGTAGGCAAACAGATCTGATTAGAGCAGCAGCGCAAACAGGGAAAATTGTGAATATCAAAAAAGGACAGTTTATGGCTCCAGAAGATATGAATGCGGCAACTGCAAAAGCTCGTGAAACAGGGAACGAGAAAATATTGATAACAGAACGTGGTACCAGTTTTGGCTATCATAATCTGGTAGTGGATTTTCGAGGCTTTGCCATCATGGAAAAGTTTGGATATCCAATAGTATACGATCTTACGCATTCGTTACAACGACCCTCTAGCGGGATTAGCACCGGGGGGAATCCGGAGTTTGCGCCAATAATGGCAAAAGCGGCAATGGCAACAGGCTTAGTGAAAGGTTTGTTTGTGGAATGCCATCCAAATCCTTCACAAGCAAAAAGCGATGCGGCAACAATGCTTCCACTACGGACAATGGACAAGCTTTTGGAAAGTTGCATAAATATCTGCCGAGCACAAGGATAAGATATGGTAAATAGCTTAATAAGAC
Organism: Candidatus Cloacimonadota bacterium; assembly: GCA_020532355.1. Taxonomy (NCBI): domain Bacteria; kingdom Pseudomonadati; phylum Candidatus Cloacimonadota; species Candidatus Cloacimonadota bacterium. The sequence continues at coordinate 4,649 of JAJBBD010000317.1, forward strand.
CAAGCAAGCGCCCGGTACCCTGGTCTGAAATCCAGCTTCTGATATTGGATTGTGACGGAGTGATGACCAATGGGAGGATTATCTATGGCAACGATGGTCAAGATATCAAACAGTTTAATGCTTCAGATGGGATGGGCTTGATGCTCTTGCGTCACACAAATATCGATGTGGCTGTAGTTAGTGGCAGAAAATCTCAAGCATTAACGAAAAGATGTACGGATTTGCAGATAAGATATTTATATCAGGGAATAGTCAACAAGCTTGAATGCGTAAATGAGCTTCTACAAAAGCTGGAGCTAAAGTTTGACAATGTAATTTATATGGGAGACGATTGGAATGATATCCCCTGCTTGCGCAAAGCAGCGCTTTCGGTAGTTCCCGCTAATGCCTGGCCAGAAATTCAAAGAGTGGCCGATATGACTACTGAACACAGCGGAGGCGAGGGTGCCGTAAGGGAGCTTATCAACTATATTCTCCATAAAAAGGGCGTATATGAGAGGGCAATAAACAGCTACCTGGAAAGCGTGGGCTGCGCATTATGAACAAAATGCCCCAAACTGGTTATCTGGGTACGAAATATATATTGAAGATAATTTTATTGCTCAGTTTACTGTTTTGTTGGGCGTGTTCTAAGGAAAGTTTGGATAAAGATACTGAGGTGCTGGAGCAAGGGATTGCAGACGAAAACTCTGAAGGGGTTAAGGTTAGCGAATATGTAAATAACCGTTTGGATTATATCATCGAAGCCAAAAGCATGGAACGCTTTACAGATCGGAGAATGCTTTATGGTTATTTTGTAACCCTTAGCTCGTATGATCAAGCCGGAATGTTAAGCTCTGTAATAAAAGCAGATACCGCCATTGTAGATGATGCCCGCAACGTAATATTTGCCAATGGGAACGTGAGCTTTAAAACCCAAGAAGGCGAGATTAAGGGAGAAAAGATGTTTTGGGATCGTAACCTCGATGAGATTACCGTTCCTACTTACGTAACACTTACTCGCAATGGCGATGTATTAACCGGACAAAGCCTTAGAACCAATACAAAACTTAGTTATGCAGAAATGGATGCCGTAAAAGCTGAAGGCTACTTTGATGAAGAAGATTTTTTGGATTGGTAATCTGCTGTTGCTCTTGGCGGTATTAGCTGCGCAAGAATCCGATAAGCAGAGATTCCGGTTGATTCATGCCGACAGGATGTTTTTAAGTAATGCGTCATCTGGACAGATTTTGGATCTAAGTGGAAAGGTGCATTTCTTTTATGGAGATACAGAATTTACCAGTAACCGGGCACTGATTTTGGATGCACAAAAGATAGCACGCTTGAGTGGGAATGTTGTAGTTGAAAACGATTCTTTATATCTACGGGCAGATTCTTTGGCTTATTATCGCATACCTCAAGTACTCAATTTGGGCGGGAATGTGCGGCTTACACAAACCACCAAAGAAGGTAAAAACCGTTGGATGCAGGGAGATCATGCTATTTACAATCAAGAGAAAGATACTTTTACGGTGTGGAGTAGGGTAAAAGCCTACGACCAGAAAGAAAACGCCAATGCGAGCTGCGGCTATGCGTTTTGGGATCGCCAACAAGGCTATGCTTACCTTATAGAGGAACCGGAAATTATTGCCGGAGTGGAAGATACTTTAAGCATAAAAGCAGACAAAATGGAGTATTTTGATGACGAGCGCAAACTAATAGCAACTTTCAATGTTCGTACCAAGAGTAAGGATTACAAAGCAAATAGCGATTTTCTTATCTATTTTGCTGATGATGAAAAAGCCGTGTTTTTGGGTGAACCAAGATTTGAAAATGACTTTAGTGCGGCAGAGGCAAGCGAGTTTCAACTATATTTTAGAGAGCGAGAGCTTGAGCGTATTGTGTTGGTGGATTCTTGCTTAGTGCGTTTTGCTCAAGAAGAAGGAGCAGAACTAAATAATTGGGTGCGGGCTAAAGACATAGAATTGTATATAGACGATGGTAAGATTATAGATTTTACTGCCGATGCACAAGTCTCCTATTATTTTCTGCAAGACGAAGCAGAAAATCAGGATTATTTTATAAATGCAGCCAGCGGAGAAAGATTGAAAGCTAAGTTCGACGCAGACAATAAACTAAAGCTGATGGACATGGGGGGCAACATCAAGGGAACCTATAAATTCAAGAATGATTCTTGACACAAATAAGCTCTCTACTTAGATTATCACTTATGGAATTAAGCAAGATCAACGCACAGAATCTCGTAAAGATATACGGCAAGCGAACCGTGGTGAATGATCTCAGCCTGGAGATAAAACAGGGTGAGGTTGTGGGCATATTAGGACCTAACGGCGCCGGGAAAACCACCACTTTTTATATGATTATCGGATTGGCAAAACCAAACAGAGGAAAAGTATTGTTAAATGATGTGGATATAACCCACAAAGCCATGTATAAGCGTGCCCGCATGGGTATGGGGTATCTGGCTCAGGCTCCATCAATTTTTGCTAAATTGAGTGTGGAAGATAATATAATGGCGATTCTGGAGACTCTTAAAATCCCACATAAAGAGCGTAAACGACGTCTGGATGAAGCTCTGCAAGAATTGAGCATAAGCAAGCTTGCCAAACAGAAAGCATATACTCTATCGGGTGGAGAAAGGCGTAAATTAGAAATTACTCGCGCTTTAGTTACAAATCCGACCTTCATCTTTATGGATGAGCCTTTTGCTGGCGTAGATCCCATTGCAGTTGCCGATATTCAGGATATAATCGAAAAGCTGCGCACCAAAAACATCGGAGTGATGATTACAGATCATAATGTAATTGAGACTTTGAAAATAGTGAACCGTGCTTATATTATCTACGAAGGAAAGATTATAGTATCGGGATCATCTAGAGAGTTGATCAATGATGAGAATGCAAAACGAGTATATCTGGGAGAACGCTTTACCATGAGCCCGTTCGATGAGCGCATATGAGCACAATGAATCAACATATTTCTCTAAAGCAAAAACAGGAGCTTGCTCTCAAGCCCAAAATGTTGCAATCCCTCAAGATGTTAGCATTGCCGATATTGGAATTGGAAAGCTACATCAAACAAGAGCTGGAAAATAATCCCTTGCTTGAATTGCGAGAAGAGAAAGATGAAGAAGATTTGGTGGATAGCAACTATGAAGAGGATCCTCCGGAAAGCAACAATTCCATTGAAGATGTAGAAACTTCAGATGAAGTAGCTGAGACAGTTGCAGAAGCGCGCCAGTTAACAGATATAATGGATCAGTGGAATGAGTATCATTCTGGGGCCGAATCATACAAAGGTGAATATGAGCTTGAGCGCAATGACTCCATGATCTGTTATGAAGGAGATGCCAAAGAACGCTTTTTGGAACAGCTTTATCCGCTTAATATTGCCGATTCCGAGATGGAGTTTATTACCGAATTGGTAGATAGTTGTGATGTATATGGCTTTTTACCTCCAAAGTACTCCATCACAAAATTAGCTATGCGCAACAACATAAGCCCCAAGCGTGCGGATGAACTGCATCAGATGATCTTGAATCTTACTCCCAAAGGTATAACGTCGCGAAACATCTCGGAATGCTTGATGGCGCAATTGAATGAGCAGCAACGGGAGAATCCGATAATTGTGGGGATGGTAACTGATCAGTTTGAAAACCTCATTCACCGCCGCCTGCAAAAAATAGCATCCAGTTTTAATGTCTCGGAAGATACCATCTTGGCTTATAGAGATCAAATCTCAAGGCTGGATCCTAAACCGGGGTTACGTATACTTCGCAGTAATGCAGCATACGTATATCCCGATGTAACCCTTAAGATGGTAGATGGTGAATATGTAGTCATTATCAACGATCACATCACTCCAAACATTGTTATTAGCCCTCGTTACAGAAAAATGATAAACAGGGGTTATTTCGATAAAGAAACCACTTCTTTTGTGCGAGAGCGCATCAACAGCGCCAAGTTTCTTATTAAGTCTATCTATATGCGTATGCGCACATTGGAACAAGTATCACTTTCTATCATCAAGCATCAAAAAGAGTTTTTTTACGATAGCAGCGGAGTGATGCAGCCACTTACTTATAGCGTTATTGCTCAGGATATCGGTAAAAGCGAATCTACCATCAGCCGCGTAGTGAAGCATAAATATGCCGAAACTCCTTATGGAATATTTGCATTTAAAGATTTCTTCACTTCTACAGCGGGGAGAGATGACAATTATGAAAGCATATCTCGCCACAAAGTGAAGAACTGTATTATTCGCTTAATCGAATCTGAAAACAAGAAAAAGCCTCTTTCAGATCAGGAATTGGTAGAGATACTTAAACGCGAGGGGTTGAACATTTCCCGCCGCATTATTGCCAAATACCGCGATGAAATGGGCATCTTAAATAGCAGATTAAGAAGAAAATAGAGGTAGATTTGGAACAGTATCAAGTAATAATTATAGGTGGAGGACCCGGTGGTTATGAAACTGCTATCCGTCTTTCCCAATATAAGATCGATTGCTTGCTCATCGAAAAGGAGCGTTTGGGCGGAATATGCTTAAACTGGGGCTGCATACCTACCAAAGCCCTGGTTAAAAGTGCCGAGTTAGCTCGCGAGATTGCCGAATCTGAAACTTATGGATTGCCGCTTATAAAGCTAAACGTGGATTATTCCAAGATCTTTGAGCGCAAAAACAAGATAGTAGAGCAGCTTGTCAGCGGGATTGAGTTTTTATATCGAAAACGTAAGATTCCGGTAGTTCACAGTGCAGCAACTGAGATCATTAAAACTACAGATGGCTATCAAGTTCAAACAGCAGATGGCACGAATCTTGCCGCAAAATACGTAATAATTGCAACTGGAAGTGTGCCTAAAAGTCTGCCCGGCATCAAAATAGATGAGATAGATGTTCTTAGCTCAACCGGCATCTTAAGCCTTGAGTCGTTACCCAAAAGCCTGGTAGTTGTTGGTGGAGGAGTTATTGGCTGCGAATTTGCTTCCATATTTGCTGCATTTGGGGTTAAGGTGAGCATCGTGGAGTTTCTCCCGCGGTTGATTGCAACTGAGGATGAAGAAATATCTAAACGTTTGGCTCTTGCTCTTAAAAAAAGCGGGATCAAGGTGCTAACCAATACTGGTGTTGAAAGTATAGAAAAACAAGACGGTGAGATGCTACTAAGGCTAAACAATGAGAACGAGCTAAGGGCAGATAAAGTATTACTTGCAGTGGGGCGAATACCTTTATTCCAAATAAAAACAACCGGATTCGAGCTTAATACAGAAAAAGGTGCTATAGTAATAGACAACTTGATGCGCAGCTCTGAGGGTGGCATATATGCTATTGGCGACGTTACCGCAAAGCTACAATTGGCTCATACCGCGAGCAAGCAAGGTTTATTGGCGGCGGAGCATATAGCACATCTGCTCTTGAACAAACCTGCTCCAACTCATATTTTGAACTATTTAAACATTCCTCGCTGCACTTTCACAAATCCGGAAATTGCTTCTGTGGGATATACCGAAGCAGAGGCAAATAATAGATTCGAAGAGATCATCGTAGGCAAGTTTCCCTTTTCTGCAAGCGGAAAGGCTATGGCAATGTCGGCAACCCAGGGCTTCGTAAAGACCATCGCTCGCAAAGATACTGGCGAAATAGTGGGAATGCACATTCTGGGTCCCCAAGCGGCAGAACTGATTGCTCAGGGCACTATCATGATCCAAAATCGTATTACTGCAGAATCCATAGAGGATATTATATTTGCGCATCCGACTCTTTCTGAAGCAATTATGGAATCCGTGGAAGATCTGCGCGAACTCTCCATTCATAAAATATAACAGGAGGATTAACATGCAAATAACGATTACAGCACGTCATTTCGAACTCACGAAGGCTATACGGGACTACGTGGAGAGCTCCTGCCTAAAGTTGAAGAAGTACTTTGACCAAATAATCACTATTCACGTTACGCTGGCTTTAGAGAACAATCGCAATCTGTGCGAACTCTCATTACATGCAGGCAGGTTTGGATTGCAAGCCACAGCAGAAGAGATGGATATGTATTTATCTATCGACAATGCATTGGATAAAATGGAAGCTCAGATAAAGAAACTGAAAGATCGCGTTACAGATCACCAAAAGCGTGCTTTGAAAGAGCAGTTTGACGATTTCTCACGCGCAACAGATTTTCATGTTAACAACACAGATCACATTCACCGTACAATAAAGACCAAACGAGTGATTACAGAACCGATGGAAATTCAGGAAGCCATCAATAGGATGGACGAAAGCAAAGAAGATTTCTTTATCTTTAGAAACATCGAAACAGATCGCATCAATGTATTGGTAAAGAAGGACAAAGAAAACTTTAAACTCTTTGAACCTTAAACTTATAATGTACACTATTTTGGTGTATTCAAGCGTACTTCCTTTTGCCCTCTCATTTTTGATGAGGGGGCATTAAGGAGGAAGGAAATATGAAGGAAATTACTGTCCGAGAATTCTTTGACGCCAAGAAGAAGGATTTGGCTCTTTCTTTAGTTACCGAGCCGGAAACCCTTTCCAAAAAAGTTAATTCTCCTCACGTTAATCGTCCAGGTCTTGCTCTTGCTGGATATTTAGAAGTATTTTCTGCAGAGCGCATCCAGGTATTCGGAGAAACTGAGGTTCGCTTTCTGCAATCCTTGAAAGAAGAAGAACTGGTTGTGCGCATTAGGGATATGTTCAAAATGGATATTCCGTGCATAATCATTACTAAGGGGTTAACTTTACCGCCAGTGATTGAATATCTGGCAAACGATCTAAATATTGCTCTGCTTTCCAGCCGTCTTTCCACCATTAACCTGATTCAGCATCTAAGCCGCTATTTATTGGATATTTTTGCCTTAGAAAAAACCATACATGCAACTCTTGTAGATGTGTTTGGCTTAGGTATCTTGTTAACCGGTAAAAGCGGTATTGGTAAAAGTGAATGTGCCTTGGATTTGGTGCATCGCGGGCATAGTTTGGTAGGCGATGATCTCATTACCTTGCGCTATTTGGATGATCAACTATTTGGGCGTCCCGGCAGAGAGTTTGGGCATTTTATGGAAATACGCGGGGTAGGTTTTGTTAATGTAGAAAGGATGTTCGGAATAGAGCGTACTCGCAGGCAAAAGACGATAGATTTACAGATAGAGCTAATGCCTTGGCAGGAGAATATGGATTATGAGCGCATTGGTCTCACGAACAGCTTTGCCGAGCATCTAGGTGTAAAAATTCCCATCATCTACCTTCCTGTTTCTCCAGGCAAGAATGTTTCGGTAATTGTAGAAGTAGCTGCAATGAACGGCATTCTAAAAGGCGTTGGGTACGATGCCGCCGAAGATTTTAATCGAAAAGTCCATGAGGAAATCCGCAAGAAAACACTGCAAAAGAAGATTGAAGATGATGCGAAAGAAAGTGATCGTGACAAATAAACTGGGGCTACATGCCCGTCCTTCAGCATTATTAGTGCGCGCTGCCACAAAGTATCGGTCTGAGTTTCAGATAGAAAAAGATGGTACTACGGTAAACGGCAAAAGCATCATGGGTGTTATGATGTTGGCGGCTGAATGTGGAAGCACCTTAGAGTTGATTGCTGATGGAGTAGATGAAGAGTACCTAATAAACGAAATTACGGAGATGATAGATAGCGGATTTGGAGAGTAAAATATGAAGGAACTAAAAGGAAATAGCATTGCGGTTGGACTTGCTGCCGGCAGAGCGGTTATAGTAGATAAACGCTTGCTGGAAATTCCTCAACATAAGATAAGTAAAAAGGACTTAGATAAAGAAACTGAAGCGTATCTAAACGCTTATGCGGAATCTGAAGCAGAAATTAAAGAATATATAGCCTTACACGATCTTCACGAAAACGAGAAAGATATTATCAATACTCATCTGGATATATTGGCAGATCCTGATATTAGGGAAAACATACTTACTCTCATAAGCGAAAAAACTCATAATGTGGCCAAAGCAATACATCTCGCATTCGAGCAGGCAATCATGTTTTTTAAAAGCATGGAAAACGAAATGTTTGCCCAAAGGGCAAATGATTTTGAGGATGTACGTAATCGCCTCTTGCGCAAAGTATTGAAGATTGAAGATGATCCATTTAATCGGCTGACTCATGATACTATTCCCATTTTTCAAGAAATTCAACCCAGTGAGGTATCCCAACTAAGCAAACTTGGCGTAAGCGCATACCTATGTGATAATTGCAGTTATACATCTCATGCTGCCATACTCAGTCGTGCCCTCAACATTGCCTGTATTGCAGATATCGAAGACATTCGCAATTATATTCACGAGGACGATCATCTGATCGTAGATGGAGAAACCGGCATAGTGATACACGATCCAGATGAAGAAGCCTTAGAGTATTATGCCCAAAAATTGCAGATTCAAGAGCTTATCTTAAATAAGCAAAGAGTCCTCTTAGACCAGCCGACGGTAACCCAAAATGGACGCAGTATCTCTTTGGCTCTCAATATTGGCCTTCCAGAAGAAATCAGTAAAGTAACGGAACTGAATGCTGATGGTGTAGGGCTTTTTAGAACGGAGTTTCTTTTTCTTTCGCGTAACGATCTTCCCAGTGAAGAAGAACAATACGAAATATACCGCAACCTTGCCCAGGAGATTGCACCCAAAGTACTTACAATCCGCACCTTCGATTTGGGCGGAGACAAACTGTCGCATCTAATCCCTTCAAGCAAAGAGAATAATCCCTATCTTGGCAATCGAGGTATTCGCTTTTCTTTAGCTCATCCAGAAGTCCTTAAAACTCAGCTTAGGGCTATTTTAAGGGCATCTGTTCACGGTAATATTCGCATTATGTTTCCCATGATTATTGATGTAGACGATTTTTTAGAAGCCAAAAGAGTTTTCAAACAATGTGCAGATTCACTTTATGAAGATGGAATAGCATACGATTACGACATCCAGGTAGGAACCATGGTAGAAATCCCTTCAGCTGCGCTCAGTTCAGAAGCTTTAGCCAAAGAAAGCGATTTTCTTTCTATTGGAACAAATGATCTGGTTCAATACACTTTGGCTGTAGATAGAAACAACGACATGGTTAACCGCTATTACATTCAGCACCATCCCGCAGTATTAAAACTCATTCGCGCCACAGTAGTTAATGCTGCGGTTCATAACCGCGATATCTCCGTTTGTGGTGAAATGGCATCCATTCCCGAGTATGCTCCGCTTCTGATTGGAATGGGCATAAACGATCTTAGTATAAATCCATCTTCGTATTTCGATATTAAAAAAGTAGTGCTTTTATGTGATGCAGAGCTAGAAAAGATAATTTCCGGCTTCGATTTTTCCACTTCGTTACCGCAAGTGGATGATTTGGTATATCGCCGACTAAAACCTTATTATGCCATAAAAGGGGGCAGATAATGATCCGTTTTGATTACAAAAATTTACTATCGAATCCATATCTGAAAAATGCTATTCGCCCTTCTGTGATATTAAAGTTCGGGCACATTGTAGTAGTGGCTAAAGAAGAAATGAGTAAAGATTGGGCTTCCGGTATTCTGGGTTTCTATAATCTTCCCGAACAGGATATTAGTCATATCACCAAATTTGTAGATCAGATCGAGAGCAAATTTGACACAATGGTAGTTTTAGGAATTGGAGGTAGCGCTTTGGGAAACAAAGCTATCTACAACGCCCTAAAAACTGAAGCCGCTCTAAAACGCAGGGTTTTGGTGTATGACAATGTTGATCCTGTATTCCTACACGAAATATTGCAACAGATAAATTTGGAAACAACCATCTTTAACGTAATAACAAAAAGTGGTGGCACTGCTGAGACCATGAGTGCATACATGATTTTACTGGATATTCTCATGCGAAAATTCCCTTCGGATTATCGAAAGCGCATGATTATCACTACCGATAAAGAGAAAGGCTTTTTACGCAAGATCGCCAATGAAGAAGGATATCCTTCTTTTACTGTCCCTAGCAATGTGGGTGGTCGCTTCTCCGTGCTTTCGGATGTGGGATTGCTTTCTTCAGCTTTTGCTGGCGTAGATATTGCGGAATTGCTAAAAGGTGCAGCGCAGATGCGTGAACTGTGCGAAAGCTCGGATGTGATGCGCAATCCTGCTTTATTAAACGGTCTCATGCATTTCCTTTATATGCGTGAAGGTAAGAACATCAGTGTGATGATGCCTTACAGCAATGCTCTCTACGATTTTGCCGATTGGTATCGCCAACTGTGGGCAGAAAGCTTGGGCAAGCGCTATGATACTGCCGGAAAAGAAGTGCTGGCTGGTCAAACTCCCATTAAGGCAATTGGCACAACCGATCAACACTCACAAATTCAGCTTTATACAGAAGGGCCAGAAGATAAAGTTCTCACCTTTCTTACGGTTGAAAATTTTAAGCACGACTTTACCATTCCCAATCTGCATCCAGACTTGGAAGATATCAGCTATTTGGGCGGCAAAAAACTTTCAGAATTGCTTAATGCCGAGCGTCTTGCCACCGAAATAGCCCTTTGCAAAGCCGGCAGACCCAATGCCAATCTCATATTTCCAGAACTCAATGCTGAAAACTTAGGCGCCGCCATCATGATGTATGAAATTCAAACCGTATTTGCAGGCAAGCTGTTAAACATCAATCCATTAAACCAACCAGGAGTGGAGACCGGCAAGATTGCCACTTTTGCCCTGATGGGTAAAAAAGGATACGATAAAGAGCGCGAAGAAATTGCACAATACACAAATTCTTGGCAGTAACAGATTTCACACTTGCCATAATCTTTATCTTTGAAAGCTTAAACGAGATATATATAAGGAGGATTTATGTTTCGCAACATACTAATGATAGCTCTGCTTGGCTTACTTTCAGTTACCCTGTGGGCAGCAGATTTTGACGAGTTTTTGAATCTTGCCATAGAGAATCAGGAAGAACCGGATTCACTAAAGGCGTTAGTTCAGGAATACCTCTATCGGGCGCAGAATGTAGAAGAGCATCGCACGCTACAAAACGTGTGGGTATCTTTCGATTTGGATGCTTGCTTGAATCATTATGCTCGTCTTGCCAAAGCAAATCCCAACAATCCAGACTACGCCTATCTGGCAATAAGGATGTTACCGGATAGTGCTGAACAAAAGGCAGAAGCACACAAAATTATCAACAAATTTCCCCAGTATTATTGGGGTTACCGAATTGTATCTGTTAGTCTTACGGGAAATTTTCTGCAAGAGCAAAGAGAAGAGTATATAAAGTCTGACGACTTTATGAAAGATAGTAATGCGGTGGATCTGGGTCTGGAAACTTTCCCCGATGATGAGTTCTTAAATCTTGCCAAGATTATGGTTCTTTACGTACAGAAGAAGTACGCTGAGGCTGCGCTAATTATCCCCAAACTAAAAGATCCGCAGATATTTGGCAATCATCACGATTTTATTTGCGATGTAACCATAAAAGCCGGCAGACAAGATCTTTATCCCAGAATTATTGATCTTATCCATAATGATTATGTTCAAAAAGGCATGATTGCTCCTGAGTATTTAGATTACTTGCGCAAACGAGCGATGATGTCTTATTCCATAGCCTCATATGGCATTAAGGGCTTGGATGACTACATTGCTCAGATTCCGGAGCTTACTGAGGATGAGAACATGATTAAAGAGATTATTGCTTTGTATCTTAAGCATGAGAAAATAGATAAAGCTTTCGAATACTTCGGGCAAGCCATAAACAAGAATCTCATAAATTATCCCGAAGTGGCACATTCTTCTGTCTATGATGAGTTTCGCGGAATGCCGGAGTTTACTAAACTTGAAGCAGATTCGCAGCAACGCTGGGATTCCAATAAACAAAGCAGAAATCAGGAGCTTTTAGCCAATCGCATCAATACCCCGGCACCGCCTTGGTCTTTGCCGGATATTGCCGGAAACATACACACCATGCAAGATATGAACGGTGATGTAATAATTCTGGATTTCTGGGCGCAGTGGTGCGGTCCTTGTAAAATGGTGATGCCAAATCTCAGTAGCTGGGTAATCAACGAAAAGCCCGACGGAGTTGAGGTTTTCTCCATAAATGTGATGGAAAATGACTATGATAAAGCCAAAGAATACTTTACAGAAAATCACTATGCAATGGCCTATCTGGAAGGAACTCAGGATGTAGCACAAGCTTATGGCGTTGAAGGCATTCCTCATATCGTTGTAATAGATAAACAAGGTAATATCGCTTGGCAGCAAAGTGGTTTTTCTTACGATCTGGAAGACAAACTAAGCTTCTGGGCTGAGTATCTCACCAAAGAATAATGGCAATAAGCACAGTCAACAACGAGTATAATCACTGTTTTGTGTGCGGGAAAGCAAATCCCATAGGGTTAAAACTAGATTTTAGCTACGACGACTCTGGTTCCGCTTTTGCATCCCTCAAGCTTTCGGAATTGTTTGAGGGTTATCCTGGCGTTATTCACGGCGGTATTATCTCCGCTCTTTTAGATGAAGTGATGGCAAAAGCCGTTATCCATAGCGGTAAAATTGCTTTTACTGCTCGCTTGAATGTTGCTTATCGCAAACCTCTATCTTCTGCTACGCAAGTACACCTGAGAGGTAGCATTGTGCACTTAAAAACCAGAACCATCCATACCAAAGCTCAAATCTACGCAAACTCCGTTGTATATGCTGAAGCGGAAGCCGTGTTCATCGTTCCTCACTCAAATGAATCCTCTGCATAATCTATTAAGCTCCCAAGAGCAGAAGTTGTTGTTGGGCATTACATTGCTGATTGTTTCTGGTTCTATGCTCAATCTTTTTGGTTTCATAGGCAAAGAGGAACAGGCAAAACCAGCACTGGATAGTTTGCACGTAGCCCTAGAAGAAAATGAAGAGTTGCTTATAGATCTGCGAACTGCAAAACCGGAAGAATTGATGTGTTTACCGGGAATTGGCGAAAAACGCGCTCAGGATATTCTTTCTTTTCGCTTGAACCAGCCTTTCACTGCGGTTAATCAGATTATGCTGGTTAGGGGGATTGGTATAAAAACCTATCGCCGCATCTTGCCCTATTTAGTTACTTTTGGCGACACCCTCTCGCTACAAAGCAATACAAGAAAACAGATTAACAGCCGAGATTCAGCCATCAATTCTACCCCCGTAAACATCAATGAAGCAAGCATTGAAGAGCTCTGTACCTTGGTGGGCATAGGACCTGTCAAAGCTAAGGCAATAGTTCAATATCGGGAAGAATATGGACCGTTTTCCTCGGTGGAAGATATTTGTAATGTTAAGGGAATTGGAGCCAAAACCTTAGCCAAGAATCTGTCTCGCATCAAGATATAAATAGAGCTATCTTTTGTAGTTTCTTATGCCGTAGCGGAATTACGATAAGCATTTTTATGCAAGCATCTCTGCCATGTAATTCAGTAAATTTTAACATAGCTTTAAGCTTCGATTATCTTGTTGGTGTGGGAGTAAGGCGGGATGAACCTTATTTAGTGTTAGCTTAAAGTAATGGGGCAGAAAGGAAGAATATAAAGATTCACTTTTAGGTAGCGGTGCTCACCTGAAGCGCCGAATATTTGTATCCACTTCTTGTCATTCCACTTAACAGCTCAAGCAGCTTTCTTTGTACGGTAGGTTATGGATCATCCGGAGGTGCAATAACTATCCATGTCACTATCCTGTTTCTGAAAACAGACCTGAAAAGAACATTCTCTCCATTTGCGGATTGGTGTGACAATTTATACATAAGAAGTTCTTTATCGTGCGATACTTAGCGAAATTTCTTGACAGATAAAGCCCGTAAAAGCCATTTTGCAAATTAGTTCAAAATTAGCTACTTAAAGGACAGCTTACATGAAAGAAGGTTTTATTCCCAACAACGAATTTACTTCGATCTTCTTTTCGGATAATGCCGATGGAATGACGAACGATATAAAGACTCGCTTTTTACATCATCTGGAATACTCGCTCATCAAAGATAACACCACCGTAGAGCCTTGGGATATTTATTATGCTTTGGGGCTTTCGCTAAGAGACCGCTTAATTGAACGCTGGCTGCGTACCCAATATGAGTATCGGAAGCGGGACGTGAGAAAGGTTTACTATCTCTCGATGGAGTTTCTTATTGGCAGATTATTAGGCAGCAGTTTAATAAACCTCGAATTGTATAACGAAGGTTACGACATGCTCAAAGAGATGGGTTATTCTTTGGAAGATATATCCGAGTTGGAACCAGATATGGGATTAGGGAATGGTGGTTTGGGCAGACTTGCGGCTTGTTTTATGGATTCTCTTGCCACATCTGCCTATCCTGGATATGGATATGGTATACGCTACGAATTTGGCATCTTTAAGCAGGAAATTCGCAATGGCTATCAAACTGAAGTCCCTGATCACTGGCGCAAAAACGGTTGTCCCTGGGAGATTAAACGACCGGAGATCACATATCGAGTGCGTTTTGGCGGCAAAGTGAAAGAAATGGAGCAAAACGGGGATGGACGCATTTGCGCCTGGACGGAAACGGAAGACGTGATGGCAGTTGCTTGGGACTTTCCTATTCCGGGATTTGAGGTAGATAATGTTAATAATCTGCGGCTTTGGGAAGCTACAGCAACCGATGAGTTCGATTTTGAATACTTCAATAGTGGAGACTACGTAAAAGCCGTTGAACAAAAAAACATCAGTGAAAATATAAGCAAAGTATTGTATCCTAACGATAACGTGCATCTGGGTAAAGTGTTGCGCCTAAAACAAGAGTATTTCTTTGTTTCGGCTACTTTGCAAGATATATTCTTTCAGTGGAAACAAGATCACGATGGGTTTGATAGCTTTGCCGATAAAATATGTATCCAATTGAATGACACCCATCCAGCACTGGCTATTCCGGAGCTGATGCGCATCTTTATCGATGAAGAGCGCATGAGTTTTGCTAAAGCATGGGAGATTACGCGCAAGGTATTCTCCTATACCAATCATACTGTGTTGCCGGAGGCTCTGGAGCGATGGAGCGTTGCCTTGTTTGAAGAGCTACTTCCACGTCATTTAGTCCTTATATATCAGATTAACGAGTATATAATGCAGGAAGTGGCAACAAAGTATCCTGGCGATATTATGAAAATGCGTAACATCTCCATCATCGAAGAAGGATTAGAAAAAAACCTGCGTATGGCACAGCTTTGTATTCACGGCTCACATGCGGTAAACGGAGTAGCCAAATTGCATACACAGATTCTAAAGAATAGGGTGTTTGCAGATTTTGAAGAGCTGTATCCCGGAAAGATCCAGAATAAAACAAACGGGATAACACCCAGATTGTGGCTGCTTACTTGCAACCCGCTTTTAGCAAGCCTGATATCGGAGCATATAGGTTCTTCTTGGGCACGGGACCTAACTCGCTTATCGGGATTGGAAGAATATTTGGACGATTCCTATTTTAAGGATAGTTTCTTCGAAATAAAAGAAATCAATAAAAAACGCCTTTCCCGCTACATTTACCGTGCAACCGGCATTCGAGTGAGCACCGATAGCATCTTTGATGTACAAATTAAACGTTTACACGAGTATAAACGACAATTACTAAACGTGATGGGTACAATTGCCCGCTACTATCGCATCAAAGATAATCCGGAAGCTGAATTTGTGCCTCGAACCGTGATTTTTGCCGGTAAAGCAGCACCGGGGTATTTCTTGGCCAAACGGTTGATCAAGCTGATTAACAATCTGGGCGATATTATCAATAAGGATCCCGACGTGAAAGATCGTCTCAAAGTTGTGTTTTTGCCGAATTATTGCGTATCTCTGGCTGAGAAGATTATCCCCGCTGCAGATCTTTCTGAGCAAATATCTACGGCAGGTTTTGAAGCCAGTGGGACAGGGAATATGAAGTTTGCCTTAAATGGTGCGCTTACGATCGGCACAATGGATGGTGCAAATGTGGAGATGGCAGAAGAGATCGGAGAAGAGAATATGTTTATCTTTGGCTTGAGCGCTACTCAGGTGAGCCAAATCAAGGCTTCCGGTTATAATCCCAGTACTTATTATGAAAGCGATCCGGAGCTAAAACGGGTTGTGGATTCGTTACTGGATGATTCTTGGTGCCCCAATGAACCGGGCATCTTTGCACCAATTTTCAACTCATTAGTAAGCAATGGCGATCCCTATCTTAATTTGGCAGATTTTAGAGCATTTATCGAAACATCAGCTATGGTGGACGAACTCTATTCAAACCGAGAAGAATGGGTTAAAAAAGCAATCCTTAATATTGCTCGTATTGGTAAGTTTTCCAGCGATAGAGCCATCCGGGAATATGCGGAACAGATTTGGAACATAAAACCTTTGGTGCTCGAACTGGGCACGTGACCCACATCCTTTGCGCAGTTATTCTGCTTTTACCAATAGCTTGGTTACACTCGAGTGTGGTAATCAATGAAGTGTGCTACGATCCTCCCGGAGCCGATGCTCAGCAAGAATGGATTGAACTATATAATCCCAGCAATCAAACAATAGAGCTAACGGGTTGCAAAATATATAGTTGCGGTGCAGAATGGAGCTTGGGATTTGTGTTTCCATACTATCTTTTACGCCCAAAACACTTTGTGATGGTTGGTGGAGAGGGCATGACTAATGCGCAGTTTTATACAGACTTTGTGTTCCAAAATGGAGGTAGCGCCAGCGATGCCATCCGCTTTGTAAATGCCGATAGCACCTATACCGATACCGTTATCTACGATGAACCCAACAGCAATCTGATCACCGATGATTATGGCACAGAAGCTTTCAGTCTGGCTCCAGATGCGCCTGAAGGCTGCTCCTTAGCTAGGGCTATTGATGGTTTGGATACCAATATGTGTGAAAACGATTTCATCATAGAACAAAACCCTACACCTAATTCACCCAATAGAGTTTATACCGATTATGCACTATATTCTCCTCAGTTAATGCAAGAACTGCCTCAAAAAATTCTTAGTGTGGGTATACGTAATTTGGGTTCCTATTACTATCCCTATCCGGCTCAATTTAGTGTGTATGCATCCGAAACGATGATTCACCAGGAAGATATTGTGCCTTTGGTAGCTTCCGATAGCATCAGAGTACAGTTTGTTCTGCCAGATGATGCCTATTTGCTTAGAATGACCCTAGAACTTGAGAATGATGTAAATCTGGAAAACAACGTCAGTTACTACAGTATTGAAGGCAATGGATCCCCGCCTACGTTTAGCGAGATATTTCCGGCTCCATTACCGGGAAAACAAGAATGGTTAGAAGTCTATTCTGCACCTATTAACCACAAAGGTGATTACTTTATCCAAGATGAAGCTGGAGCTTATATCAGTTTTAATTTGCCACCAGTTTCAGGTTACTATGTAATCTGCACAAACAAAGACGATTTTGTTGCCGAGTATCCCCAATGCCCAGCCTCTTCAGTTTTAGAAAGTAGCACTTGGACTGCCCTCAATAATGATGGTGATGTTTTATACTTATACGAGGGTGAACAAATCCTGGATACTATTAGTTACGAATCAAGCATTCAGGGAAAGTCTTTGTTAAAACTAAACTCTCAAGATGAACAAACAGAGTGGAGATGGGGTAGTCCAAGCCCGGGCGAGGCAAATGATGCGCATACACATGACCTTCCGGAACATACAGAACGGCTTAAGCTATTGGGCTCACCGTGCGATCCCAGATTTGGTGAACAACTAACGCTTAGCTACAATCTGCCCGATATTTCAAATCGGATAAACTTAAGAATCTACGATCTCAATGGCAGATTGGTGGTAAATCTTGCCGATAACTTATTAGTGACAGATCGTGGCGTGATACATTGGAACGGACGTCATAACTCTGGAAAGTTAGCGCAAAGAGGATTGTATATCTTGCTATGGGAATCCGTTCCCGAAACCGGTAGTAAAGTGTATCGCAAACAACTTACCGCCGTTATCAAATAAGGGTATGCTCATATTAGTGTTGATTCATTACTATTTGGGGTAAGAATCACTGGTGTGTGGATAAATCATCACAATAATCAATTATGAGCATGCATTTAGTAACAATAAAATCTTGACAGCAATCCTTGTATGAAAAACTTAAAGAACATGCTGAAAATTAAGCCCCCTAAGGAGAAACGGGAATATGTTAAAAGTATCAATTGCTCCCGATGGCAGAGAATTTCCTCTTCCTACAGAACAAGAGAATGAACAGGAACGTAAACTTTTACTGGAAATCACCAAAGAACAACGCGCCAAAGGCAGAAAGATTGTTGCGGTGCAAGGATTGGGATTTGTAGGCTGTGTAATGGCCTCTGTAGTGGCAGACGCTACAGATAAAGATGGGCAACCGATCTATTTTGTACACGGGCATCAACGCGCTTCCAAGCGTTCATATTGGAAGGTTCCGATTATTAATACCGGCGTGCCCCCGGTAAGCTCTTCAGATCCCGAAGTGCCGGAGATATTCCATCGTACCGTAGTGGAAAAGAAAAACTTACGTGCAACCAGCGAAGACAGTGTTTACGGTATGGTTGATGTAGTGGTTGTAGATATCCAGCTTGATGCCACCAAACCTGCTTTTGGTGAAGCACAGAAGGGATATTGTGATATTACTGCTTTCCGTGAAGGAATTCGCATGCTGGGGCAACACATAAATCCCGAATGCTTGGTATTGGTTGAAACAACCGTGCCTCCGGGAACCTGCGAAAAAGTAGTAAAACCTATTCTTGAGGAAGAATTTACCAAACGAGGTATCGACATTGCACAAAAGCCACCCTTGGTAGCCCACTCCTATGAGCGTGTGATGCCGGGAAGCAAGTATGTATCTTCCATTCGAGATTTCTGGCGTGTATTCTCTGGGGTAAACTCAAAGAGTATTGAACTGTGCCGCGAATTTCTCAGCAATGTACTTGATGTGGATAACTACCCGCTTACTCAATTGGATAATACTAACGCCAGCGAACTTGCCAAAACTATGGAAAACAGTTACCGTGCCACCAATATTGCGCTTACTCTTGAATGGGCACGTTTTGCCGAGCAAATTGGAGTGGACATCTTCAAGGTTCGTGATGCCATTCGCAAGCGCAAGGGCACTCACGACAACTTATTGCGCCCTTCATTGGGCGTAGGTGGGTATTGTCTTACTAAAGATCCAGTACTGGCAAATTGGGCAATGGGTGCCTTGTTTGATGTTCCCGGACAGCTCTCGATGGCGATTAATAGCGTGAACATCAACGACACCATGCCATTACACACTATCGATCTGATCAAGTGCGAGATCCCAGAAGTTAAGAATCTGCGCATTACGGTATTAGGGGTATCTTATCTGGAAAATGTTGGTGATACCAGGCATAGCCCCTCCAAAACCTTAGTAGAATTTTTACGTAAAGATCTTGCCCACGTTCGTGCTCACGATCCCTATGTGGAACACTGGGACGAACTGGAAGAAGTTACTGTGGAGAAAGATCTTCCCGCTATTTTAGAAGGCAGCGAAGTGGTGATCTTTGCCGTTGGTCACAACCAATATAAGAATTTGGAACCAAAGGATGTAGTGGACATGTGTAAGACTCGTCCGCTCATTATCGATTGTTCGAACTTTCTCGACGACGTTAAGATCAATAAATACAAAGGGCTTGGCTGCAAGGTACGCGGTGTTGGCAAAGGCCATATCGTTTAAGCGACAAGCATCATCATTTACGGGGCGAAGCATTTTCGCCCCTTTATTATAATGAGGATATTTTGCTGAACATGGATCAGGATAGAGAGCTCTTTGGCACAGAGATAAAAGAACTACTGCAAGAGAGCATAAAACGCACTATAGAAGGAGAGTTTTCACCGCACAGAGACGATCCGGTATTCTTTACCAAGGAAGCCTACCCTTTGCGCACCAAAATTGAGGGCTTACCGCTGTTTCCAAGTCTCATCCCAGATATTGTACGTTCTTGGGCAAATCTTGGCGAAACCACCTATAAACCGGAAGATGTATTGGTGTTGGATTTGGAAACCACCGGTTTGGGAAGAGGCGGAATCTTTGCTTTTATGATTGGGCTGGGCTACTTTGAAGCGGGACAGTTC
Source organism: Candidatus Cloacimonadota bacterium (assembly GCA_020532355.1). Taxonomy (NCBI): domain Bacteria; kingdom Pseudomonadati; phylum Candidatus Cloacimonadota; species Candidatus Cloacimonadota bacterium. The sequence goes on from JAJBBD010000317.1 coordinate 24,699, forward strand.
TTTGTCGAGCAGATATTTCTGCCGGATCCAGATGCTGAAGAGCACAGTTTTGAACGCTTACAAGAATTGATGGAAAGCAGGTCTCTACTAATTACTTTCAATGGAAAGAGCTTTGATGTCCCGGTTTTGGAGGCACGTCTTTTGTATCATCAAATTTGGTTGGATTTGAGGGCAATGGAGCATTTGGATTTGTTACATTTAGCTCGTAGGTTATGGAAACGAAAGCTACCTTCGTGTGCCTTGGAAACTATAGAATTCTATATCTTAGGGCATATAAGAGATAAGGAACTGGATATTTCTGGGGGTGACGTTCCGCAGACATATTTCAATTTCCTTAGTACTGGGGATGCCGAGATGGTAAAACGTGTTTTTGTACACAACCATCACGACATCTTGCACACTGCGGCACTTTTTGCACTGTTATGTGATGGCTGTAAATACCCTCCAGAAGGGGGCATGGACGTTCGTATCGATTATCATGCTTTAGCGCTCCTCTATAAAAGTCAGGGGAGTTTAGATATTGCCCGCAGAGTACTGATTGATCTTATGGCAAAGGGAGAGCTTAATGCAGATATTGCTCTGGATTTAGGATTATTATACAAAAAGGCGCAAGAGATGGAGAATGCATTGGATTGTTTTCAAATAGCCGCTGCTTTAGATAATACTGTTGCCATGATAGAGGCGGCAAAGATATTGGAAAGGCAAAAGGATTTTATCGCTGCGGAGGAGTTGAGTAAAAGAGCACTATTTATTGAGGGGGGAAGGTTTATGCAAAACCACAAACTTCTTGCAGATATTCAAAAACGCATAGAGAGGTTGATGCGCAAAAGCTCCCCATAGGGCTCATATTCGAACGGGAATAATTTTGCTTATTAAAGATTATTCTAGCCCCAAGCTTATCTGCCGCAGTTTCCCTTGTTCTGTGCATGAAATACACAAAAGCTATTGACACAAAACGGCATCGACATTTTACTGCTCCCAAAATATTCAATAATCGGGAGTAGATACAATGAAAATATCAGGATCAGGCTGGACACCTACCGCCACCTTGGCAAAGCTCTTTGAAGAGCAAAACCAGTTCTTTGATGCTTTGGCTACATACGAGTTAATTGCCCAAAGCGATTCTTCTGCTGCCATTCGGGAGAAGATCGAAGCGCTTCATGCCCGAATTTTGAACGACCCTTCAAACCGCTACGATTCTCGAATCGAGAAACTCTTTACTCCCGAAGAGTTGGCATATCTTAAAATCCTTAGTCATCAAGGCTTCGACAACATGTCTCGCACGATGGAAAAACTAGGTGAAGGGATACAGGATACCGAAATCATCTTTGATGAAGAAGATGTTTTGGCAGATGAATCTGAGCTGGATGCGCTTAGCCGCGTTTTAGATGAAATTGAACGCCAGGCTCAGTTAAACATGGCTTACGAAAATGAGGACTATCGGGAAACCAGCGTGGGTGACCTGTTAATAGCAGTACTTTCCCGCTGGGATAAGAATACTTCCCTTGCCGATATCAAAGTATCGGAGATCATGCACCTGTTTGTGGATTTGCAAAGTAAACTTCCAGAATAATGCTCAAACAAAGTCCAAAGTACAATAGCATTTGCCTCAAATGCCGGCATAAGTGTAAGCAAACAAAAAAAGTATTATTACTCTCGTGTCCACACTTTGATCCCATTCCAGTTCAATTAGAAATCAAGGTTCCCGGCTTGGGAAAACGCCGAAAGAAAGCATGATCCGCATCATTGCCGGCAAGCATAAAAAACGCAAACTGTTTTCAGTGCCGGGACTCACTACCCGCCCCACAACGGATTTTAACCGGGAAATGATATTTAGCACATATCAAGATTTTGAGGGTAAACGCATCTTAGATCTTTTTGCAGGAACGGGGGCATTTGGTTTGGAGGCTCTTTCTCGAGGTGCAATTTGGGTAGATTTTGTAGAATTTGCCAATAGTGCTATTGCCACCATTCTAAAGAACACTACTCTGCTTTCCTGCACAGATTCATGCCATATTTACCGTAAACGCGTGGAGGCATACCTTAAAGATTGCTCGTATACTTATGACGTGATATTTCTAGATCCACCTTACGATAAGAACTTAATAAACCCAACCTTGCAATCCATTATGAAGGGCAACATTTTAAATCCCGGTGGAGTGATAATAGCAGAGCATTCTCGCAAGGAGAAGCCCGCCGACGATCTTTGTAAGTATATTCTTAAACAAAAAGAGGGAAATACTTGCAGTTTCAGTTGGCTCTCGGTATAGCCAATCTCTTAAAACCCATCAAATCTAACCTATTCTGCTTATACTAATTATCAGGATATATAATTTTTAGGCATTCACAGCAGGAAAATACTTGATACGTTCTACCCAAGCACCATTCTTACCCATTACTTTAAGCATTACTAATCCATAGTTTAAGCAGAGATTATCCATAATTTGCGGGAGGATCTTAACCTAAACTATCGCTAATGGCAAGTTAATGCTTTTAGTTAGAAGAAAGTGATGCTCAAAAACAACAGTACAAGAGGATTTTTCGACGATTGCTGATTTTTGTGTTGACAGGAGTAGGCAATTTACGCCTGCTGGTTTCTATTGTAAACTACAATACAATTTGCAAATGAAAGAGGTATAGATGCATACTACACAGGAGAATATCCAAAAACTTCTGAGCAAGCAGCAGAAGACTATTCAGATGGGGGGCGAAAAAGCTATTGCCAAGCAAAA
>JAJBBD010000318.1 GCA_020532355.1 Candidatus Cloacimonadota bacterium
ATCATCTTCTACAAAACGATCTGGATTTGCTTTCGAGCACAAGCTTTACCATGTGTGCCGGATTGGATGAGGCAGGGAGGGGTGCTTTGGCGGGACCGGTTGTAGTTGCTGCTGTTGTATTAGATTATCATGTCGATTTGCCTGCATTAAACGATTCTAAAAAGCTTACAGCAAGGCAAAGGAAGAAGCTTTACTCAGAGATAGTGTCTTCTGCCATCTGTTATTCAATTGCCGCTATTCCTGCAAAAACGATAGATAGAGTAAACATCCTGCAAGCTACGTTACTGGGCTTCAAAAAAGCTTTTTTTAAGCTTGAACCCAAAGCACAATATGCGCTGGTAGATGGTAAAGATATTCCTTCCACAATACCAGGCAGGGCAGTTATTAAGGGCGATTCTAGGCAAGCATGTATCGCCGCTGCTTCAGTTTTAGCCAAAGTTTATCGTGATAGATTGATGATTGAGATGGACAAGCTATACCCAGAATACAGTTTTGCGCAACACAAGGGTTATGGTACTAAAGCTCATTATGAAGCTCTTAACAGTTTTGGAGCCTGCAAAGAGCATCGGAAAACTTTCAGATTGCACTAACAACAGTTTCAGTTAATACTGCTGCACATGGCTCAGAAACCCTTTCGTAAATTGAATATGAACTAGTCTAAAAGCTTTATCTTATTGGGTATACGCATGTATTCGCTCTTTATTGAGAGGTGTTCCACTCTTTCTTTGGCCAATCAACTGCCTTGAAATCTACTATCCCGACATTATGGTTACCCGTTGACCACCAACCGCTTCAAGCTATTCTTAGCTAAGGATACCCTTGAGATTATCCTGTATGTTAGGGATAACAACCGCTTAATGCATAGCTAGTATTATGTTGAAGACGTGGGGTTAAAGAGTGGGCTGCATGAATGTATTTAACCATTGTACAAGGTCTTATATACTGGAAGTATTGCACATGGGCTATAGATTGAGGGATTCATGGGTCTGTACGAGTTCTGAAATATGCTCAAGACCGTTTAAAAAAAAGGGGTATGGGGGCAAGATCGAACCACCCTTGTTGTATGCTATCGAGGGAATCTATTTATTGCGCAACAAGCATTCAGCGCATAAATGCCAACTGCACCAATGGTGATAAATATCCAGCAACCCTTGTTGATAAATCGCTTTGCTGTTGGCAAGTTTGATTTGTGAGGCACTTAGATAGCGCTCCATAAATCTGGTTATATAGTTTGCCTGTAAAGGTTTAAAGTTGCGATAAGCATCCATCACCGCTGCATCAACGCCCTCTATTCTACGATGCCAAAGGCAAAGAACGGGTAAGAAGATATTTAGATAAATATTATCTTGGATGCTTTTGCCAAGAGTCATCATCTCATTGCCAATGGGATTCTTATGTGCAACAAAGGATTTACGGAACGATTTGTATATTGCAGAATTAGTATGGCAATTACTCATAAAACTTCGGAATAATCCCTTTTCTAGCGTGTTGTGGATTATTGAGCTTATATAAATAATGCGTTTAATTGGGTGGTTTTGAGGTCGTATTCTAAACAATTGCCAGTCTATATCGAATCTCTTGGCAGTATAAGCTTGTTTTTCCCAGGTATCGTGAATAATTAATTGCTGTTCCAAAGAAAGTGCCTTACTTGCTTTTTCCAATAATCCTGAAGCCATTAGATAAATTGAGCATAAATCCTGTACGCTTAAGCCTTCTTGTAGAAAACCCTTAAGTAAGGATAGCGGTAGAGATTGGGCAAGTTGAAGCGTATTTAGCTTATTTTTACTATATCCCAAAGCTTCAAACATGCCTTCATAGAAGATCTGATCGAAACTACTAAGGGAAAGGGCAGTGTTGAAACGCTTTATTTTGCTTTCAAAACGGCGAATACCTGCTCTGTGAAGTATGGCAGCAAGTCTATCATTATCGATTGCTGAAAGGAGATCACAATAAACAGCTGGGCTTGAAGGTATCTTTTGATTGATTGTTAATTTGAGGATATCATCACTCAATTGATGTTCAAGAGTTAGAATTTCAACTGCGTTCCCGTTTTCTAAAATAGTGTAGCTGTATGTCGAGTTATGTTTTAGCACTACGTGCAGTATAACTTGATTGTAAAACAAATCTTCGTGGTGGTTATGGGCTTGCCAATCGGAGGTTTTAAGATGAATTTCAATGTCGCCACGTTGCTGTTTGCCATCAATCTCTATCACGGCATTCTTAAAATCCGGACCACGCCCGGTATTATACTGTCCTTGATATAAAATCTTAAGCAATTTACCGCTATTGCACTTAGGGTGCGTAATAAGATGCCCTTCGTCCCAAATATGATATAAAAATCTTTCTTCCATTACCAGATATGAATTGCTAAAGTATTATATAAGTGGTTCATACATGCTTGCATTAGAAATAACGTTGCAAAAATCTCATGCGCTCACGGGCGGAAGCTGAATTGGCATAGGTATGGGGAGTATACTTTATTGGGTTAGAAAGAATTGCAATCATCCGCATGGATTGTGTAGTGTTTAACTTTGCTGCGCTTTTGCTGTAGTAGGCTCTAGAAGCTGTTTCTATTCCATATACACCCTTACCCCATTCTACATAGTTAAAATAGAGCTCTAACATGCGTCTTTTACTCATGGTTAGTTCCATGATAAGTGTAACCTGAACTTCCAGATATTTCCTAAAATAGTTTCGATGAGTAGTTAAAAATATTGTTCTAGCAAGCTGATTGCTTATTGTTGAAGCGCCAAAACGAACTTCATGTGCTTTTTTATTTCGCTTATAAGCTTCTTTAATCATATTCCATTCGAAGCCAAAATGCTTGTAATAATTACCATCTTCAAGAGCGATTAGCATATCGTGAGTGCGTTGGGGAATTTTCTCCAGCTTGATATATTCGCGTTTATAAATGGGGTGGCCGCGAAATATATAGCGTTCTATCATGAGTGGTGTTACAGGTGGATTTATGAAGTTGAAAAGAATCGACAAAGCGGCAATTATCCCCCAAAACCATAGATGTATTTTAAAAAAGAGACGAAGTATCTTAGATAAGATACTTCGTTTATGCTTTTTGACCTTAGCCATTTATTCCTTTAAAAATTAGTTCTCCTGCTTGTTTGCTTTGTTTACAAAGGCTGCCAAACGAGCTTTGCGCCTGCTTGCAGTACGCTTGTGGATAACACCCTTTTTGGCGGCTTTATCGAGTTGGGCATAAAGCTTATCAAGCTGTTCCATGCGATTTTCTGGATTAACTTGCAGTTCTTTGGTTAGGGTTCTAATTGTGCGTTTAACGTAATTGTTGCGAGCAGCTCTTTTCTTGTCCGTTCCCATACGTTTTTGGGGAGATTTGTGTTGTGGCATCGGTACCTCTTCTCTTTAGTTAGTATTTTTTGTCACAATGTTTAAAGCCCATTTGCTGTCAACTAGAATTTTATCTTGAAAGGGCTTCTGCAAGCGTAACTATTTGTTTGTCAATGCTGTAAGAATCTATATTGCCATTACAGCGCAAGCCTAAGGGGAGTGAATCCACCCAATTTGCTGCATTAGATATCTGATTGTATGAGAACACCTTTGCACCATCAATTTGGGAAAGAATATCTACAACAGCTCCTTCTGGCGGAGAGAAGCACAGTATGGGAGTACGGGAAGCAAGATATTCAAACAGCTTTGTGGTCAGCATGCCCCTATTGCCCTCATAATCGTTTACCAAAAGAATCAATAAATCGGCATCTACCATTTCTTGTATAGCTTGTTCGTGGCTAACGTATCCCTTTAAAACTGGGGTATTGATGCAGCTTTGCCGTAGTTCTTGCACTTCGGCGGAACTCAGCTGAGTTCCAATCATGCTAAGTTGGAATTCGCGGTTAACAGCCTTACATAGATCAGTTATTAAACTGGGCTTTTGTCCGGCAGTAAACTGTCCAACATACTTAATGCGGAAAGAGTTTGATGAAATGTATTTAGTATCTTCAAAATCATGGGGGTCAAATCCATTGAGCAATACAAGTTTATTTCCCTCAGGAAGTGAATCTGCGATTTCTTTAGATACGATAAGCACATAATCTGCACGGCTTAATACTTTTTTTTCTAAATACTTATGTATGTTTTGCACAATGGGCAAAGGTGGGTTCAGCTTTAAATAGTGAATATCAGTCCATGGATCTCTAAAATCGGCAAACCATCGTATCTTTGTTTTAGATTGTAGCCTCATGCCAATTAAATGACTGCTGTGAGGGGGACCAGTTGTAATGAGAGTAGAATATGGCTTTGTTTTTAATTCGGATAATGCAGCCCGATATGCTGCAGGATTCCAGAATACGCGTAAATCTGGCACAATGAGATTTATTCTTAACCAGATGAACAGTTTGGTGAGCAAGCTTTTTTTGGGGGGAATTCTGCCGTAAGGGATAGTACTTTTTTTACCGAAAATCTTTTGCCAAATCCGATGCCATTGTGGAGCTTTTACGCGGATAACTTGCACTTGAGGAGGTATTTTTTGGCAAAGAGCTTCATCAATAAACGGATAATCTCCATGTTCAGAGCACAATACAGTAACCTGGTAACCGAATCTTACTAAGTGAGGAATAAACCTTAGCCAGCGTTGAACTGGAGCTCCACCACAAGGCGGAAAATAGTAGCTAATTAAAAGGATGCGCATTATCCCAAGATTATTCTTGCTAATTCGAACCAAGTATTCTTCTTTTTATAATTCCTAATTGATTTTTGCATTGCGATCAACATTTCTTTGCCGTAGAATTGGATCACGGCAGCGGCAAGAGCGGGAGGATTACTTGGCGGTACCAATAAACCAGTTTCTCCTGCTTCAACATACTCGCTAATTCCACCAATATCAGAGGCAATGACGGGAGTATCGTAACTGTATGAAGTGGAAATTACGCCGCTTTGGGTTGCACTTTTATATGGTAACACACAAAGGTCAGATTGTCTGAAAAAATTGGCAACCTCTTTATCGCTAATATAGCGAAAATGAGTTTCCACATTAGCCCCAATATCCAAATCCTTTATTTTTTCTTCATAAACAGCCTGGTCTTTGTATACTGTTCCGGCAATCACAAGGCGAATATCTGGAATGGCGACTCTGATAATGGGCATGGCATCTAAAAGCACATCTAAACCCTTATACTCCTTTATCATACCAAAGAAAAGTATGCGTGGGAGAGCATTAGTTTTTGTATTATCACCACTATGAGTATCATAAATAGGATGAAATCCCAAGATTGCTTTGCGTACAATTCTACTGGGTAGATTGCGCTTGAGCTCTAACAGACAAGACTTGCTAAGTACCACAATCTCGTCTGCTTTGGAAAATACATATCGCAAGAGGCTTCGGGAGGCAAACCACTCTTCATGGGGCATAATATTGTGTGCCAGAATTACTTTTCGCCCTTGTTTTATTTTTCTAAGAATTCTACCGTATGCAGGAGCAAAGAAAGGTAGCCACCAAGAAACAATTATAATATCTGGCATATACTCGTTGATCGCCCGAGCAGTTTTATCCCAAGTGTACGGAAGATAAGGCGTAAGAATGCGCTTATTAAGATGTATGCTTTCTATGTTATCCTCTTGTTTACCGGCAGGGAATAGAAGCGCAGGGTATTGACGGTGAAAATTGAAAAAACATATCTCGTGTCCTTGCCTATACATCTCGTTGGCTAAATGCGATGCGAAAAGCGAAATTCCTCCTCTAAAAGGTGGGGCAGGCCCTAAAAATGCAATCTTCATCAATTACTCCGTAGGTTGAGATTGAGAAAAGAAGCGTCTTACCAATTCGGGATCGTCATATTTGCCAAACAGAGTCATCAGCTTAAGCCGTACTTTAATGCCTTTTAGATCGCCAGCAAGGATTGCGCCCATATCGCTAAGATGCTTTCCTCCCCCATCATAGCCGTATTCTGGTAAGACTCTACCGGTTAGTGTGCGAGATGCAATAACTACCAGTATGTTCTTTGCTATCGCACGTTTGATAGGTTCCAACACTTCCTTAGGTAAGTTACCTCGACCAAAAGCCTCAATCACAATGGCTCGCGCCCTGTTATCGATGCTGCAATCTATATATTTATTGTCCATTCCACACACTGCTTTTATTAGATCAACTCGAGTGTCTAGAACCTCTGTCCACACATTTTCGCG
>JAJBBD010000319.1 GCA_020532355.1 Candidatus Cloacimonadota bacterium
CGAAAACCGTTTTCCCACCAGAAAGGAGCTGGATGGTGTTCTTCCTAATAAGAATCTCGTATTACGGCGTATAGACGGTCATTCCTGTATGGTAAACCAGTTTGCTTGTGATAGCATTTTAGGAAACGCAACCAAGTTACATTGTGAAGATGCAGTTTTTAGAGGCATAGAGAACGATAAGGCGGTACATTGGTTTCATAATAATATCGACGATGAACTCATCTTAAAAGCCTATCATGCTGCCGCAGATATTGCCCTGAAAGGTGGATTTACAACCATACACACTATGGTGGGCGATGCAAACATGAGCAATGGGCATTACTTGCTTTTAAAAGATCACCTGAAAGATTTTGCCATCGATTTCGAATTGTATCCCCAAAGCTTCAATATTGATAATACTCTAAACTTGGGTGCCAAAAGGATTGGAGGTTGCATTTTGGCGGATGGTTCTATAGGCAGTATGACGGCTGCACTTTACGAGCCTTATATGGGCAAACCAATGCGAGGTACATTGTACCAAACCGATCATTTTTGGAATGAATTCATTCAAAAAGCCCATTACCACAATCTACAGGTTGCAGTTCATTGTATTGGAGATAGAGCCATAGATCAGATCAATAAAATATACCATCAATTAGCGATGCAGGATTATAAAGACCTCAGACACCAGTTGATTCATTGCGAGATTACGGATGATATACTTTTAGAACATATCCACCAATCCAAAGCAGTTCCGGTTATGCAACCAAATTTTGACATGCTTTGGGGTGGAGATAGTGGTTTTTATGCCAAGCTTTTGGGCGCAGAAAGAGTGAGAAATATGAACCGCTTTGGATCGATGATGGACAAAGGAATCACAATTACCGGTTCATCAGATTGGTATATTACAGATTTAAACATCACAAGCTCTATTTATGCCGCTCTTAACCATCACAACGTAAAAGAACGGTTAAGCCTTGCAAAAGCCGTAAAAATCTATACCGAAAATGCCGCTTGGCTATCCCACGATGAAAACCGACGCGGATCTATTCAAAAAGGATATGATGCCGATTTTAGTGTATTAAAACAAAATCCCGAAACCGCCAGTTTAAACAATCCCACCAATGTAGCTATGATTATAAAAAAAGCTGAAGTAGTATATGAAGATATGCCCCATTGATTCTTCAAGCATCGAAAATTTAGTACAATACGAGTTACAACTTCATCCACAATCTGAACCCGTGGATTTGTTTAAGCTATTGTATCAGGCATTATACGGTCCTTTTCACATTATTAAAGATCTCAAACAACTTTCTTTGGGCATAAGCTCTGAGTTGTGGAAAATGCAGCATTCTTACTTACCTCATTTCCAAAACATTGGACCCTGTTACACTCGCCTAAGCCTTAGTTTGATTAATGTAAACAACCGGAAGCATAGCCAAGATACCATCAATTGTCTAACCCGGTGGATTATATCCTCTTGTGTGCTATATCAAGACGTCCAACAAGATTTTTATGAACGTTGGAATCTTTATAGGCCTTATCTTGTAGCAGCTCTTCCCTCGAATATTGAAAACTGGAATTATGCAGACGACTTAGCCGAAAAAGGGATATTACCCTCGCATTCCGCATTGTTCCACCAATACTACCATCCCCATTATAGATTGGTAGATCTTAGTTTAGATAAATATAAGCAAGAATTTATGGAGTTGATAGATGAAACAGATTAGAGTTCGTTTTGCCCCCAGTCCAACCGGATATTTACATATAGGAGGGCTTAGAACCGCACTTTACGATTATCTTTTTGCCCGCAAAAATAACGGTAAATGTATCTTACGCATTGAAGATACAGACCAAAGCAGAGAAGTAAAAGGAGCGGCTGATATGCTGATTTCTACTCTGCATAAGCTTGGTATCGATTTTGACGAGAGCCCCGTAGAGGGAGGAGAATTTGCCCCATATACACAATCTGAGAGGCTTGATTTATATAGAAAACATGCCCAGGAACTTATACATAAAGGGCATGCTTACCATTGCTTCTGCAGCACCGAAACCTTGCAGCAGATGCGTGAGGAACAGCAAACACGAGGAGATTTCGTAAAATACGATCGCCGATGCTTATCGCTTAGTAAAGATGAAGTTCATAAAAGACTCCAAGCCGGAGAACCACATGTAATCCGCTTAAAAATGCCCGACGACAGAAAGTTTAACTTTAACGACATGATTAGGGGTCACGTAGAAATGGATTCCTTTCAGAGTGATGATCAGGTACTAATAAAATCTGACGGTTTCCCCACATATCATCTTGCAGCAACTGTGGACGATCATTACATGCAAATCTCTCATGTGATACGGGGTGAGGAATGGCTATCTTCAACCCCTAAGCATATTTGGCTGTATGAATGTTTTGGGTGGGAACCCCCAATCTGGGTACATTTACCGCTCATTCTCAATACAGATAGATCCAAACTAAGTAAACGCATGAATGATGTATCGGCAGAGAGCTATTTACAAAAAGGTTATCTCAAAGAAGCCTTAATCAATTTTGTGGCTCTTTTAGGCTGGCATTCTGCTGACGATCGCGAGCTGTATAGTCTGGATGAACTCTGCAATTCATTTAGCCTAGAACGAGTCAACAAGGCTGGGGCTATCTTTGATCTTACAAAACTAGAGTGGATGAATGGCCAATACCTGAGAAGTTTGCCCTTAGATACAATTGCCAATAGAGCTCAGCCCTGGTTTACTCAAGAACAGATTTCGCATAAAAATCAGTATATTCAGATAATCGCTGCAGCTCGAGAAAGATCTGTGCTTCTGCCCGATCTTGCTGAATATGCTCAGATGTTCTATGCTCCACCTCCTCTTTCGGGAGAGAACTCAGTATTTATCCAAACTGAGGAATCTCAAAAAGTGCTTGAATGGTATTATGAAAACCTTTCCCAAACTTCTGATTTAGCTTCTGAAACCATTGTTGCGCTCACCCAGAACGGAATCAACGAATTAGGGATAAAAGGGAAAAAGTACTATATGCCCTTACGTTTAGCTTTAGTTGGTCATGCTCATGGTCCAGATATGCCAAGTATTATAAGCATTTTAGGTAAGAATGAAGCTCTTTTAAGATTGAAGAATCATCTTCTGTAAATTATACTTGTTATTCATTCTCCCTTATGTGCCGGGTTTATACTTAAACTCGGCATCTTTTTAACATCACACATTTATATCTGCCCGCTATAATATACCATACGCCTTGCGCGATAGACTTGAACATGACAAGATGCTATAATCAAATGTCTCAACTGAATTGTTATCATAGATGAGATTGTGTATGTCCTCTGCTTATGTCTGAATGTATGATATTCCCATGTTTATATGAATTTTTAACATCACACAATAGATCCCCAATTCTATAAAGTAGTAATATCGTAGTTTCAGCCCGCTATCATCCTTAACATACATGAGAATCTCGGGAGCATCCTACGCTAGTAGTTATATGAAACATCAGGATAGTTATGGATTGTAGAATATGATTAGATTAAACAATTCTTGGTTTTCATGCAGACTTAAAATAATTCTGCTTTCTTGTTTTAAGCTATATGCTTCTATTGCTTACAGTTTATTGCTTATACGGCAAAGTAACAAATACAGTAGTACCCTCGTTTTCCTTACTTTTAATCCAAATATTCCCTTTATGTAATTCTGCAATCCTCTTGGATGTTGAAAGTCCTAAGCCCAAACCACTTGAACGATATTCAATTGTCCCCGATTTGTGTGCATAAATTTCGTTTAGTTCATAGAATTTGCGGAATACGTTCTTCAATTGATAATCTGGAATGCCGATCCCATTATCTTGAACAAACAAAACGATGCCATCTTTACCATCCAATTTCTCTTGTTGAAATGCAGCTTTTCGGGCACCAATTATAATCGTGCCAAAATCGTTGGTAAAACGAATTGCATTAAGAACAAGATTGTACACCATTAGATGTAATGCTTCCCAGTTTGCTGGAATCGATGGCAAATCTTTTTCTATTTCCAAGCGGATAAACATTTTACGTTTGCGAGACAGTATTTCTACTTCTTGTTGCACCAACTCCAAGATTTCGGATATATCAACGGGAGCCATACTCAGGCTCTTCTTTAGGTTATAATTATTCATCGTGTTGATGTCACCTGTAGTAACAATCAACTTCCTTACCGAATCTTCAATTTTATTGATTATTTCATTGCGCTCATCTTCGTCTACATACAGGTTTCTTTTTAGCCTGGAAACGTAACTTTGCAAGGTTGTTAGCGGAGTATTCAATTCATGAGATACTATTGCCATAAATTCATCTTTTAGCATTTCAAAAGCGTTTAGCTCAGTACTTTTCTGTAGTATATTTTTATAGAGCATGGCGTTTTTGATTGCTATTGTAATTTGCTCTATGAATAGTGTTATTATCTCTGTTTTTAGATACATAGCAGCGCTATTATCATCCATGTTATCAAGATACAGCAGACCAAATACTGTTCCATCAACAATTAGGGGGACACAGAATATGTTATGTAACTGGTAATCCTGTATACTAATAGCTCCCTTAAATCTATTGTCTTCCAATGCGTTAAATGTACTTATCATCTCCAGTGTGTTTTGAGAATGCGACAGCACGGACTTGCTAACCCCACCCACATTGCTTAATATTTTTTTTTGTCGGTCAATCTGTACTTTATAAATATTGTTCCCATCACTATCGCGCTTAATTAAAAAACCTCTCCCCGCTCCGGTGAAATCTATGGCACGTGATACTATTTCGTGCTCTAAATCTGATAACTCTACAATGCGCATCAATTCGTGCGATATTTCCATCAATTCATTCATTTTTTGAATGCGCAGAGTTATCTCCGAGAAATCTTGAATACGTACTATTAAAGCTGATAGGTGCTGTTTAATGCTGCGCATTATTGAGATTTCCTGCTTCGTAAAAGGAAGCTCACCATCATCTGAAAGAATCAGATATCCTATGCGTTTTGAACCTGTTTGTAGAGGGATAATCGCCAAATTACGATTATCATATTTGCTTATAATCAAATTATCGCTCCCCAAGGCCTTATCGATGTTTTGCGTAAGGAGGGGATCTATTAGGCTGGATTTATTGCAATTGTATTGTTGAAAGGTTGTAAAGTTCTGGATACGCTCACTAAACTCCATCAACCGGAATTTCCAAGGACTTAGCACTTCATGAATACCTTTTTCAATGAGGAATTTGATACGCTCTACATTATATACATTAGCTATATTGAATAGCAGTTCATTCCATTTTCGGCGCAAGTCCTTTGAGCGCGATTTTATCAATACTAAGCTGAAGTGTTTTATCTGTTTAACGTTATACTGATTCACTTCCAAGTAATTGGTCTTATCATCAGTGGGAGTATTTGAGCTTACTTGATCCAAATACTGTTTATAGTCTATGAATCTCTTTTCTGCAAGCTCTTCCTGCTTTAGTTCTAATAGTATTTGAATACGTATCTGATATAGTTCAACGTTAAGTTGGTAGTATTCATAAGGTTGCCAATCGCATATATAATGATTTACTCGACGTAAAACATCCCGCAAGGGAACCTCTGAATTCATCAAATCCACTTTCAGTTGCATAACATCCAGTTTGCTTTGCCAATAGCGGTAATGATTCTTGACTGCAATATTGCGAGCTTTATCTATTAACTCCTGAGCCTTAGTATAATTGCCCAAACCATAGTGACATTGGGTTTCCAAGATGTAAAACACTGTTATGGCGTAGATATTATTGATCTCTCCTGCGTGCCTAATAGCAAGTTTCAACTCAGTGAGGGCTTTTTCGTAATTGTTCTCTGCCATTGCTATTAAACTTAGCACGTTATGATGAAACTCCTCTTCGTGGATATGTTTGAAGTTAATTTGCACATTACTGCTTAAAAGTTTTCGAAGTTTTTTGGGGCTCATCATTTCGTTTAGATAATAAAAATAGGTTTTCACTAAGGGGTTAATCTCTTTTAACTTGCCCTTTATCAATTCTGGTTCGTTTTCTAAAATGAAATCGTAGTAATGGCCAAATCCCTTAATTTTGCTTTTGGCTAATGCCAAATTCCGTTTAACAGAATCAATATAGCTCATACTGCCTATTGATAGAACCAAATCCCGGCAGGAAATCAACATTTTTTCTGCTTCATGAAATTCACCCATCTTAATCATGGCTTCACCCTGATTTAACAAAGCAAGCGCCTTAATTGTAGTGAGATTCAATTCGTCGGCATATTTATAAGCCAGATGAGAATACTTGCTTGATTCAACTGTTATTCCCTGTTTGAGATACAAATCGGAAAGATTGTTGTATATCAATCCCCAAAACCGCCTGATGTTGTATCTTTTCCAAATACTTAAAGCAATATTTAGATGTTCGTCTGCTTCTTCAATATTCTTTTGATCGCTATAGAACACTCCTAAATCATTATGCATCGAGGCAAGGCGAGCCATAACTCTGCTGTCGTGTTCTGGAGGCAGCTCTTGCAAAAAATCCTCAATAGTTTTTATGGCCCGTTCATATTCTTTTTTAATATTGTAATAAACTGCCAAGCGATCAGTAAATACAATCTCTAAGTCCAGGGGTAAGTTCTGCTTTAGTGCTAAATCAAGATACTCTTTTGCAAGCTTGAGATCAGTCTTCAGATAAATTTGAATATATCCCAACCAAACCATAAGCTGTTGTTTCCCAGTTACTATCAACACCTCAGCTTGCTTAAAGCTGGCTAAGGCCGTTGGCATATCTTCCTGTAAAAATTGAATGGTTCCTATCAAATGGTACTTTTCGAAATATTCCGGTATCTGATCTGCATTCTCAACCAAGAAATCGGCTCGTTGAAAGAATCCTGTAAGCTCTGTTTTTTCTTGAAATATTGCCAAATCGCGAATAATATCTTTGCTGTCTACTTCGGTTCGAGGATCAAAATCGAGTTTCAGAACATTTAACATAGCCTCGTAGGATTGAGCTAGTTCATAATCCTCACTTAGAAGGCTTGAAAGTTTCAGATAATACTGTCGGGCAGTGTGGAGGTCACCGGCAATATAGGAATTCGCAATTAGCCCCAGACACGTTTCTTTATCCACTACATCTTTGTTGGCATAGAACATAAGTAATCTTTTAGAAACCAAGATGTGAACCTTTTTATCGGATTCTGAAAACATCCTTTCTTTGGCTTCTATAAAGCTGAAACTATAGTATTTGCCTTCCTTATTAAGAATCTCATTATAAGTTGCGTCATTCAGCAAATTGTACAGCTCTGTGTCCTTAACTTTAATAATATAGCTAATAATTTCTCTGCTCAATCTGGTTTGAACTATGCTCAGTTTTTGTAGCAAAGCATAGTTTTGTGAGGTGAGGTGGCTCATCCTCGAATATATTGAATGGAGCAATCTTGAGGGAAGTTGATAGTCATCAAGATTATCTGGAAAGATGATTTCGTCTTCGAAAATAATGCTCTTCCGTTGAACAAGATCTATCAATATCTCACGTATAAAATGGGGATTCCCAGATGATCTTCTATAAAGCTCTAAAGATAGCCTTTCTGGAGCTTTAACGGGTAATAGC